>JBEKKD010000042.1:0-15215 GCA_050010895.1 Armatimonadota bacterium | reverse complement strand
ATGGGCGAAGGGCAGGCAGAAACACAGAGCGTCGGTACTGAGCAGACAGCAGAAGGAGGCCGTTGATGCTGAAGGCAGGAGTAGCCAAGATCGATGTGACCCCGCCACTGGGGACGCGGATGGCGGGGTTCGCGGGGCGAGTGTTCCCGTCGCTGGCTGTGCACGATCCGCTGTGGGCGCGAGCGATCATCTTCGATGACGGGAAGCACCGGGTCGGTCTGGTCGGGATGGATTTGATCGGGATCTCGGAGTCCGTAGTGTCTCAGGTGAGGGAGGGGGCCAAGAAGTCGGCGGGCATCGCGCCGGAGGGGCTGCTGCTGGCCGGAACCCACACGCACTCAGGGCCGACGTTCTGGGACGATGGCACGTTCGCGGATCAGGAGAAGGCGTATTGGGCCGGGCTGCCGGAGAGGCTCATCGGCCTCGTGAACGAGGCCGCGTCGAATCTCGTCCCGGTGAAGGTGGGGGCGGCGAGCGGGTGGTCGGCGATCGGGATCAACAGGCGTGAAGTTGTCCCGGGCAATCTGGTGGTTCTGGGCCGGAACCACTTTGGCACGTTCGACACCGAGGTTGGCCTGGTGCGCATCGAAAAGGAGGATGGGACGCCGCTGGCGGGGCTGATGAACTACGCCTGCCACGCGGTCTGTCTGATGGCCGACAATTACCTCACGAGCGCGGACTACCCAGGCTATGCCGTACACGGTTTCGAGCAGCGAATACCGGGAGCGATGGGGGTCTTCTTCCAGGGCGCGTGCGGGAACGTCAACCCGCGGGAGGCGGCGGTACATCACGGCTACCAGAGCGGAGGCGGATTCAACATAGCCTCCCATGCGGGTGAGGATGTGGCGCGAGAAGCGGCGCGGGTATGGCAGAAGGCGGAACCGAAGAGCAGCTTCGACGTCCGCTTTGCGAACAAGCGGATCGGGCTGCCGAGGAATCCGGAGCGCGCGCTGAAAGCCGCGGAGGAAGGGCTGAAGTCAGCGGAGCGCGCCGCCTCCGAGCCGCGAGAGCCGAAGAACCCGTACATGGGATGGTACACGGTGCCGAACCCGGAGCGGGCACGCAAGCGAGTGGAGGATGTCAAGAAGCAGGGCAGCGCGCCTGTGGACTGTGAGATTCAGGCGATCTCTCTCGGCCCGGTGACCTTTGTCGCGTGGCCGGGCGAGATCTTCTGCGACTTCGGCATGGAGGTGAAGCACAACTCGCCGTTCCATCCGACGTATACGCTCGGCTACGCGAACGGGTCGATCGGGTACGTGCCGACGCCGGAAGCCTTCAAGGAGGGGGGGTACGAGGCCGATACCGCATCGCACCTGGCGGACAACGCGGGTCTGGTGCTGGTCGACGAGACGATGAAGCTTCTGAGGGAACTGAAGGACCGGCCGGCCCGGGCGAAGAAGTAGCGCACACGGGCTGAACCGTAGAGGTCACAGAGAAGCCACAGAGACGGGCATCCGCTGACGAACGGCGGATGCCCGTATGTTTGCAGACGACGAAATGGTGGACCGCTGTCCCTACTTGCTCTGTCCGAGCTTCGAGGGGAAGACGCGGTCGCGTGCAAAGTATGGCTTGAACAGACGCAGCATTGGCGTGTCTGCGTGGCGCTGGCGGTCACCAGGGTCGGCGCTTTCTTCGATATCCATCACGTCCCACTCGCGGAATGCCCAGTACGCCCACGACCAGTGCCAGGTCTCGTACCGCTCCATCTGATCGCGTAGCCACTCGACCGCGCCGGGAGCATAGCGCGCGCACCCGAACTCGCCCGCGAAGATCGGGACGTCGTGCTTCTGCTGGAAGCTGCGGACGGCGTCGAGTTTCGCCTCGATCGTGTTCTTGTCCCACGCGCCTTCACCCTCATCTGGGACGCGAAATCCGGGATAGATGCGATTCTGGCCAGGCTCCTGGTGCGTGTAGTAGTGCGGTTGGTAGAAGTGCACTTCGTAGACAGTCCGCTTGTCGCCGGTGGGATCGAGGGTGTTGAAGCCTTCGGGATAGGCCCAGCCGATGGAGTTGACCAGGATCGGCGTGCGCGCATCCACTGTCCTGATGGCATCGGTTATCCGCCTGGCGAGGCCGTTCCACACGCCGGCGTATCTGTCGTCGGGGTGCGGTTCGCACATGAGATCGTAGCCGACGATCGCAGGATTGCCCTGGTAGTGCTGCGCGAGGTACGCCCACATGCGCGCGTACGCATCCTGGGCTGCGGCGTCGGCCCAGATCTCCTGACTCGTTTCGAAGTCTGCTCGGCCCGGGCCGCTCCGGCACGTGAGCACGATGAACAGGTCGGCCTGGACGGCCGCTTTCACCATCCGGTCGAGCTTCTCCATTTCCGCGGGCTGCAGCGTGTAGGGCGGCCGCGGGTTGAAGACGTCCATGACCGGTATTTCGGCGAGATTCGCGCCCCAGGAGCGCAGCACCTTGAGGTCATCCACTGTCGTTTGCGGCGGGTAGATGTTCGCGCCGCGGAAACCGCCTTGCTGCCAGACCGAGAATGCGTCGAAGCCGCCGGCGGCGACGGCAAGCCCAGGGATGAGAAGCGCCACACAGCAGGCGACGAGGATCAGGACGGATGTGGTGCGGTACACAGCGTTGCCTCCTCCGAACACGTGATATGGGGTGATCGCCGGCAGGGCGAGGTGCCTACAGAATCTTCGCACTTACCGACTCGATGGAAAGACGGAGCATTTCGCGAAGTATGACTTGAATCGCCGGAGCATGGGCGTGTCGGCGTAGCGCGTCTTGTCCTCAGGATCGGCGGTCATCTCGATATCCATCACCTGCCAGCCTCGCAGATCCCAGTAGGCCGAGGACCATCCCCACTGGTCGTAGAGATCCATCTGGTCGCCCAGCCACTCGACCGCGCCGGGAGCATAGCGCGCGCAGCCGAACTCGCCGGAGAAAATCGGGCAGTCATACCTGTCCTGGAAACGGCGAACCGGCTCGAGCTTCTGCTCGATCACGCGCTTGTCCCAGGCAAGGCCGGGTTCCGAAGGGTCCACGAAGCCGGGGTAGGGGCGATTGTCGCCAGGCTTCTGGTGCGTGTAGTAATGTGGCTGGTAGAAATGCACGCTGTACACGGTGCGCGGGTCGCCTGTGCAATCGAGGTAGTCGAAGGGCTTGGGGTAGGCCCAGCCGGTAGAGTTGACGATGATGGGCGTGTTGGAATCCTCGGCCCGTATCGCCTCGGTGGTGCGGCGGACGAGCAGGTTCCAGTCTGCGGGCGTGTCTCTGGTCTTCTGAAGATACACGTCAGCTGAACGGTTCGGGTCGTCGTGCTCGACAGCATCCTCGGGGTGGGGCTCGCACATGAGGTCGTAGCCGACGAGGGTGCTGCTTGCCTTGAGATGGCGCGCGACCTCGCGCCACATGCGGACGAACGCATCGTGGTACGCGAAATCGCGAAACTGATCCAGATCCCGGTTGAAGTCCTTGCGGCCGGGCGCGGAGCGGAAGTTGATGACCGCGAAGAGGCCGGCCTGTCGGGCGCGGTCCAGGGCGGTGTCGATATCCGTGAAAGCGTCTTTCTTCAGATCGAACGGCGGCTCGAACTCGAGCACGCTCTCCACGCCGAACGCGACCAGGTTCGCTCCCCAGCTACAGAGAGCAGACAAGTCCTCCACGGTGTGGCGCGGGAATGCGTTCGTGCCGCGGAGTTCGCCGGATTTCCAGAGCTCGAAGCGGTCCATCAGGTGCTCCCATGGTGCGAGGGCTGCGAGTGGGTTCGAGCGGGTGGAGCGGCGTTCCTGCATCGAGGAAAGAGACCGACCTCGCGCTGCCTCGGCGCGAGGCCGGTCCCATGAGCGAGATACAGATGGCGTTGGTCACAGCAGCAGCGCGAGACTCAGCATCAGGATGGTCGCCATCTGCATGAGATGCGCGATTAGGATTGGGAACTCAGGCACGCATCCCACCTTCTGCCATAGGGATTATCGTCACGCGAGAGGGCGGTCAAGCAAAGGCTGTGGCGCTGTTTGTTCATTTCCTGCGGCATCCGGCAGCAGGGCGCCTGGCAGGGGGCAGCGGGGAACTCAGTGGATGAACGAGGTGACGACGAGCGCCAGCGTCAGCACGTTCATGACGACGACTGTGGCCCAGGCGATGGTATTGAAGGTTCGGGAGTTCCGGTAGCGGCCCATGAGCGCCGCATTGTTGATCAGCACGAGCATGTAGATCAGCACGAATGGCAGCAGAATGCCGTTCACCACCTGCGAGATGAACATGATCGCCAGGAGTGGGGCATTCGGGATGAGCACGATCCCCGCGCCGATGACCACCAGCGCGGTATAGAGGCCGTAGAACTGGGGAGCGTCCCGGAAGGCCAGGTCGAGCCCGCGGGGCCAGCCCATTCCTTCGCAGATGTAGTAGGCCGTGGCCAGCGGCAGGATGGAGGCGGCAAAGAGGCCGGCGTTGAGCAGCCCGAAGGCGAAAAGGTGGGTGCAGTAGCCGTGAGCGAAGGGCCTGAGGGCGACCGCGGCGTCGGCGGCGTCTTTTACCTGGAGGTGGTTGGCGAAGATGGTGGCCCCGGTCGTGAAGATGATGAAGAAGGCCACGACGTCGGTGATCACGCAGCCGACGATGACGTCGATGCGAGAATAGGCGTAGTCGCGGACAGTGACACCTTTGTCCACCACCGCGGCCTGCAGGTAGAACTGCATCCACGGGGCGATGGTAGTGCCGACCACCCCGATGAGCATGCCGATCCAGCCAGCGTTGAGCGAGACGTTTGGGACGACAGTGCTGCGGAGTACGGCGCCCCAGTTCGGGTGGACATACATCCCGGAGATGATGTAGGAGACATAGAACACGCAGGCCACCAGGAAGGTCTTCTCGACCCTGCGGTAGCTGTGCCTGACCGCCAGCCACCAGACGAAGAGCGCGCCCAGGGGCACCGTGAGGTACTTGCTGACGCCGAATATCTCCCCGCTGGCAGCGACTCCGGAGAACTCGGCGCAGGTGTTCCCCAGGTCGGCGAAGAGCAGGCCGACCATCAGGAAGAAGGTCATCTTGACGCCGAAGTGCTCCCGTATCAGGTCGGCGAGGCCCTTGCCAGTCACCGCACCCATGCGAGCGCACATCTCCTGCACCACGATCAGGGCCACGGTAATCGGGATGAGCGTCCAGAGAAAGGCGTAGCCGAACTGCGCTCCGGCAAGGGAGTACGTGGTGATTCCGCCGGCGTCGTTGTCGACGTTGGCGGTGATGATGCCCGGGCCGACGATGGCCAGAAACAGCAGCAGCGGTCTGAGGCGCTCTCTCATAGGAACACCGCGACTAACAGGAAGATGTCGAGGACGACGAGCAGGAGTGCGATCGCCCAGCAGAACAGCATGTACGGCTTCGACATGGCGAGTTCGCCCATGAGCGAGCGGCGCGTCGCCAGCAGTAGCATGAGGATGAGGATCGCCGGCAGGAGCACTCCGTTCATCACTTGGGACACGAGCATGATCCGAAGCAGTGGCGCGCCGGGGATCAGCACCAGCCCCCCGCCGATAACGATGAGGCCGGTGTAGAGCAGGTAGAACTGAGGCGCCGAGCGGAACGGGCGGTCTACGCCGCGCTCCCACCCCACACCCTCGCAGATGGAGTATGCAGTGCTGAGGGGCAGGATTGACGCGGCGAAGAGCGCTGCGTTGAGGAGCCCGATGGCGAAGAGCGTGGCCGCGTACTTGCCCGCAAGCGGGCGCAGTGCGGCGGCCGCCTGCGCCGCGTTGGTGATCTCTCTGCCGGTTGGGTAGACGGTTGGATTGATGGTCGCGGCGCACGCCACCATGATGAAGAACACGACAATGATGGCGAAGACGCCTCCGATGATGACATCCCATTTCGCGAACACGTACTGCGCGGCGCGGGTGCCTTTCTCTACGACGCTCGCCTGCAGGTAGAACTGCATCCACGGTGCGATGGTCGTCCCGACGATCCCCATCGCCATCGTCAGCGTCGGCAGGTTCGGTTGGAGCGCCGGCTGGACGGATCGCTCCATGACGAAGCGCCAGTGCGGATGAGCGAGGAATCCGGATATCGGATATGCGAGGTAGATCAGGCACGCGGCCAGGAAAATGCGCTCGACGCCCCGGTAGCTTCCCTTTACCACGAGCAGCCAAATGATCGCGGCCCCGATCGGGACTGAGACGTACGGGGCTATGCCGAAGATATGCGCCCCGGCGGCAAGGCCTGCGAACTCGCCTGCGGTGTTGGCGAGATTCGTGACCAGGAGCGCGAGCATGAGCAGCGCGGTCACCCTGACCCCGAACTCCTCGCGAATGAGATCGGCGAGGCCCTTGGCAGTGGCC
Organism: Armatimonadota bacterium; assembly: GCA_050010895.1. Taxonomy (GTDB): domain Bacteria; phylum Armatimonadota; class Hebobacteria; order Hebobacterales; family Hebobacteraceae; genus JBEKKD01. The sequence goes on along the minus strand of JBEKKD010000042.1, from coordinate 8,925 downwards.
ACACCCATGCGAGCGCAGATCTCCTGCACGACGATGAGGATGATCATCGTCGGCCACAGGAGCCACAGCAGCGTGTAGCCGAAGTGCGCGCCCGCAACGGAGTAGGTGGCGATGCCGGGCGCGTCGTTATCGACGTTGGCGGTGATGAACGCGGGGCCGACCACCGTGAGGAACGCGACTATGGGCAGCAGTAGCCGGCGGCGCAGGAGCTGGAACACTGCTGCTCCTGCTCAGGCCGAGAAGACTTTTGGTAAGCGCTTCTTCCAGCGCGTGGGCAAGACGGCGTCTATGGCGTCATCGACGGTGACGATGCCAAGCAGCTTCCGTTCCTCGCCGAGCACGGGGATGGCGAGCAGGTTATAGCGGGAGATGAGATGCGCGGTCTCCTCTTGCGAGGCCAGCGGCTGCACCGCGATCAGGTGCCGGGACATGATGTTGTCGATGCGCTCATTCGGCGGGGCGACGATCAGATCGCGGAGCGAGAGCACACCCGCAAGCCTGTTGCCGTTTTCGACGATGTAGCAGTAATAGATGGTCTCGGCTTCCTCCCCCACCCTGCGCAAATACTCGATCGCCTCCTGCGCAGTCATCCCCGCGGGAACCGTGATGTATTCAGTGGTCATGAGCCCACCGGCCGAGTCGTCGGGGTACTTCAGCAGCTCCTTGACGTCCGAGGCTTCATCCGGCTCCATCAGGCTGAGCAGCTCGTCCGCGCGATCCTTCGGGAGATCGCCGACGAGGTCGGCGGCGTCATCGGGGTTGATCTCCTCGAGGAGATCAGCGGCCTTCTCGCTCTCCACCGAGTCGAGCACGGACTTCTGCACGTCGAAGTCCATCTCTTGCATGGCCGCGGCCGCGGTCTCTTCGTCAAGAGAGGAAACGACGGCTGCCCGGTCGAGCGCGTTCATCTCGCCGAGGATGTCGGCGAGATCGGCCGGGTTGAGGCGCTGCAGCTTCTCGCGCTCCAGACCGAGGCGCAGTTGCTGGGAACTCGGCTCGACGGCGTGCACGTGCTCCCAACTGATGAGGTGCTCGTGCGGGCGCTTTCCGAACCAGCTCCAGACGCGCAGAGCCAGACCCTCGAGGTTGAGGCGGCGCAGCAGGCTTCGAGTGCCCACCCCGGCCGCCACCAGCCGCACCTGGCCCTGCACCGAGCCGAGCTTGAGGTCGTTCACCCGCACGACGCGATGCCCCTGGACATCAACGATCTGGCGGTCAAGGATGGCCGCGGAGAGCAAAACGTCATCGGGATCGAGCTGGGTGGGTTGAAGCTCGCCCGCGCGGCGGAGGAGCGTGACGGACTCGGACGAGACGCTGCGGACGTCGTCCCAGGGCAGCACGTACGGCTGGCGCTGGCCGCGCCGCCTGATGACGAGCTTGGCTACGAGCGGGAATACGTCCCCGAGCCGGACGGCGACATCTCTCAGTCGCCCAACGACTGCGCCGTCCCGATCCAGGACATTCATCCGCATCAGATCGCTGAGATAGGCCTCGGCATAGAAGATCATCGCTTCACCTCCTGGTCCAGCGAACCTCGCCAGGATCGCACGTTGGGCGCGCCTTCGCCGGCCAAACGAAAGGCCTTCCCGGGCAGGGAAGGCCGTGCGAAGGCGACGCCTACGCGCCCGCAGGCGGACCAATCGCGGGTCCGCGTGCGCGCGGCAAGCCGAGGCGGCTCAACCAACGTTGCGCCGGGTCGGCTGTCTTCTCTGCCCGATTACGTGATGACGCGTCCATCGTCCTTACTATTCCACAGTCCGGAAGGGCAGTCCTCTGCCTTTCGTACGAGAGGATACCCAACGGGACAGGGAGTGTCAAGGAGTCCCTCGCGAGAGGCCGCGATCCGCCTCAGCGACTTCAAGGTCGCTGAGATGCGGGAATCCGCCCGGTCAAGCCGAATAGGTCTGCTAAGAACTACCCGCGCCGTCCCGAGACGGGCGGCTGCGTAGGAGGGATCATGAGCTTTACGACACGTCCGGTGATCTATGGGACTCATGGGGTGGTGGCTGCGGGGCATTACCTGGCGGCACAGGCCGGCCTGAGCATCCTGGAGGCAGGTGGGAATGCGATCGACGCGGGGGTGGCGACGGGGTTCTGCCTGGCGGTGCTGCTCCCGCACCAGAATGGCATCGCAGGCGAGGCGCCGACGCTGATTTACTCGGCCGACCGGAGGCAGGTGTTCGCAGTCAATGGTCATGGCGTGGCGCCGCGGGAGGCCACTATCGAGCGTTTCAAGGCGATGGGCATCGAACTGATACCGGGGGACGGCTTTCTGCCCGCGGTGGTGCCTGCTGCGTGTGACGCCTACATCACCGCGCTCGCGGTCTTCGGCACGATGACGCTGGAGGACGTGCTGGCCCCCGCGCTGGAACTGGCAGGCGACGGGTTCCCGATGTTCCAGGAACTGCGTGGATCGATCAGCGGCAACCTCCCTCACTGGCGGAAGCACTACCCGAGCAGCGTCGAGAACTTCGCACCAGGCGGCAAAGCCCCCGAGAACGGTGAGGTGTTCGTCCAGGCAGACTGGGCGGACACGCTCGGGCTTCTCGTCGAAGCGGAGCGCGAGGCGGCGCGGAAGGGCCGCACCGCCGCGATCCGAGCGGCGCGGGACGTGTTCTACAAGGGCGAGATCGCCCGCCAGACCATCAAGTTCGCGCGCAATGCCGAGGTGATGGACGCGAGCGGGAAGCCCCACAAGGCGCTGCTGTCGGAGGAGGATTTCGCCGGTTACAGCGCACGCGTCGAGCCGGCGGTGAGCGTGGATTACCGCGGTCTGAGCGTGCACAAGTGCAATAGCTGGTGCCAGGGACCCGTGTTCCTGCAACAACTTACGCTGCTGGAGGGATTCGATCTGGCGGCGATGGGGCACAACAGCCCGGAGTACATCCACACCGTGATCGAGTGCGCCAAGCTGGCATTCGCCGACCGGGAAGCGTACTACGGTGATCCGCAGTTCGTGAAAATGCCGTGGGATAGGCTGCTCTCGAAGCAGTACGCGGCGGAGCGCCGAAAGCTGGTCGCGGAACGCGCGTCGATGGAGGACCGCCCCGGCCTCGACATAGCGGTGCCGCGCATGGCGCCGCCGAAGCCGACGAACGACTGGCCGATACTACACGTCGGCGACACGACACAACTCGACGCGATAGACCGATTCGGCAATACGATCTCGATCACGCCGAGCGGCGGATGGTTCTCGTCCTCCCCCGTCATTCCCGGCCTCGGGTTCCCGCTGGGGACGCGCGGTCAGATGTTCTGGCTCGACCCGGCGCACCCGAACGCTCTGGAACCGGGCAAGCGACCGCGTTCTACGCTCACTCCCTCCCTGGTGACGAAGGACGGCCGTCCGTGGATGGTGTTCGGCACGCCCGGCGGCGACAACCAGGATCAGTGGACGCTTCAGCTCTTCCTGAACCACGTGGACTTTGGGATGGACATCCAGGAAGCGATCGATGCGCCGACATTTCACACCGCGCACTTCCGCAACTCATTCTATCCCCGCGGCGCGCAGCCGGGCGTGATGGTGGTTGAGGGCCGCATTCCAGAGTCAGTGCGAGAGCAGTTGGCGGCACGGGGCCACACGGTCGAGGTCACGGGTGACTGGGCGAACGGCGCGGCGCTGGCGATCAGGTTCGATGCAGACAGCGGAGTCATCTCCGGGGCTGCTTCGCCGAGGAGTGTGAGCTACTGCGTCGGGTGGTAGCGACTGGTCGGGAGCGCGCTGCTGCCCTACGTTCTTTCACCGTCTACGAAGGCGCGCCCCGCGTCACCGGACGCGGGGCGCGAGCTGTCGCTGTCGGAGAAGCGCGTTTAGCCGGGCTGCAGTCGCTCGCGCGGGACAAACTCCAGGCGCGCTCGGTGTCTCACGGCCTCATCCAGACGACCGGGTCGGCCGTTGTACCTAACCTGCTTGATCTCCTCCTCCACGATATTCAGCGTTTCCAGCAGATCTCGGATGCGCAGGCCGTCAGCGTCGGGAAGCGTGAAAGTCATCTCATCATTGCCGATGGCGGAGGTCTGTCTGAAGTGCCCGTGGACCGCGATGGTGATCCGCATCGCTAGCCCTCCGTCTCGATGACCGCAATGCCGATCCGCTCCAGCCGATCGGTCAGGTCGGAGCGGGCCGCCTGCATGACGGCCTGGTAATCGCTTCGATAGACCTGTAACTGCTGCACCAGCGCTGTCTGCGCGCTGCGAAGGTCGAGGGCCCTCTTCGGCGTCGCCGGCAGGTCCGGTGCCTTGGTCTCGGTCACGTACCGGGAGACGTGCTCTTCGTACTCCGCGTGCTCGCCATGACCGAGGTCTGCTGTGATCCTGAGCCTGCCGCGGAAGGTGATCTGCGCTCCGCCTGGGCTGGTAGCTGTCGCCACTTTGCCTATCAGGCGAACCTGGTCGATGCCGCGGGAGCGGAGGCTTCGGACGAGGTCATCGAGCGTCTCGAACTTGGTTGCCACAGGCTCACCTCAAAGCAAATTCGCGCGGGTTATCGCGTCCCGAGAGTGCGCAGTAGGAAGTCCCGTGACGCGCCGACGGCGTCGGCCGTCCACAGGAGGCTCGAGAACACGTGGTCGGCCTCGGGGATCACGTGCACGGTCTTCGCCCCGCCGAGCGCCTTCTCGTAGTCGCGGGCGTCTGCGACCGGCACTGCTTGGTCCTTCTCACCGTGAACGACGAGCGCCGGCCCTGAGTACCGGGCCGAGTCTGCGAGGGGGTGCACGTTCGGGGCGTCCTCGACGAACCCGTGTCCAAGGCCCCAGCCATTGAAGTCGAGCACGCGGGCGCTGCCGAGATCGGGAGCCAGCCGCTCTCCAAGGCGCTCGGGGTGCGCGGTCGCTGCCCACAGCACGAGCGTCCGGACCCGTTTGTCTCTGCCCGCGAGACATGCGGCGACACATCCGCCAAGGCTGAGGCCGAGGATGCCCACGCGATCGCCGTCGACCTCCGGTCGCGAGATCAGGTAGCTGAGCGCGGCGCCGGCATCTGCGATCTCACCCGAGATGGTCATCTCCCGGAATTCGCCTGCGCTGTCGCCGGAGCCGCGGAAATCGAATCTGAGGACGGCGATTCCCTGAGCGCAGAGATCGCGCGCAGCGTTGACGAACAGTCGGTGCGCTTCTGACTTGTGTCCCGTGAACCCGTGACACATGATGATCCCGGCCGCCTTCGACCGATCGGGCAGGTGCAGCATTCCAGCGACCATCTGGCCCTGTGAGGTGAACGAGACCTGTTCTTCCATGCGACTCCTCTCCACGATAGGTGACGCCATCAAAGGCTGGCGCCCCGACGGAGGCGGTCGCCGGGGCGCCTATGGGTGGTGGGGGGTTGCGGTCCCCAAATGGGCGCCCCGCACTGGAGCCGCCCACTAGTAAGTACCCCATTTGCCCCGGGCTTTCTAAGTCGGCGAAAAACGGCTCCTTCAGCCTCGGAAACCCAGGATTCTGGCCTGTGGGAGTCCCTGGAGGCTTGTAGAAGCCCGCAGAGGCACTCCGGGCTTCGCCAGCGCCGGTCGGCCCAGTTTCGGTGGAAACGGTGGGATTTGCCGGCGCGCTTCAGCTCCTGAGGGGCTGAGACGGCCCACAATGACACCAGGACAGGAGGAGTCAGCGCCCGGTTCCGCTAACTCTCGTTGCGAGGAGTCAACATGAAAAAGACATCGAATACTGATAGCATGCCGGTTCAGTGGCAGGAGCTGACGGCGTCGGATTTCCCGGAGGCTGTGAAGCGGGCGCAGGGCATGTGCGTGCTTCCAATCGGCGTGGTGGAGAAGCACGGCCCTCACCTGCCACTCGGGACGGACGTGATGGCGGCGAGAGCGGCGGCCATTGGCGCGGCGGAGCGGGAGTACGCGGTAGTGTTCCCGCACTACTATTTCGGCCAGATCTACGAGGCGCGACATCAGCCGGGCTGCATCACCATCCCGCCGGAGCTTCTGACGTCGCTGTTGCAGGCGGTCTGCGAGACCATTTCACGCAATGGGTTCGGGAAGGTGCTGATCGTGAACGGTCACGGGGGCAACAACAATTGGCTGCCGTTCTTCTGCCAGACGCAGTTGGCCGAGCCCCGCAGCTACGCCGTGTACATCGCTAATCCGCCGTCGGACCCGGAGTTTTCGAAGCAGATCGAGAAGCTGCGCACGACGAATTGGGGCGGACACGCCTGTGAAATGGAAACCGCGGGGATGCTGGCGATCCGGCCGGATCTGGTCCAGCTCGATCGCGAATCGCGCGAAAGCGGCCTGCCTCTGAAGCGACTGCGAGGCTTTCCAGCGCAGAACGCCATGGCCTGGTACGCCGATTACCCAAACCACTTCGCCGGTCAGCCTGCAGCGGCGACCGCGGAACTCGGCAAGCTGTCGCTCGAGTCGCACGTCCGAGGGCTGATGCAGGTCTACAAAGCAGTGAAGAAGGACACGATGGCACGGAAGCTCCAGGATGAGTTCTACGCGAGGTCGGAGGCGCCGCTGAGGCCGGCCCAGGCGCAGCGGTCTCGGACGAAGGGCTGAGATTGCGAGGGCGGCCCTCGGCAGCTCCCATCCGCGATAGCGCCCGGCGCAGTGACGCAGCCGAACGCGAGCCACGTCGGTCCTCCATGTGGATCGGCGCTACGCTGGTCATCCTCGGCGTCGCCGCGGCTGCCGCGCTGTGGACGGCGAGGGGAAAACCTGACTGGGCGCGGGCGTTTCTGAACGCCTACGTCGGGGCGTGGATCTGCTACTTCGCCGCGGCGGTGATCGTCACGCGCTCGTCTCGCCTGCCGCGGTGGACGCTGATCTGGATCGTGCTCGCCGCGCTCGCCACGCGGCTGGTGGCGCTGGAGACGCGCGTTCCCCTCACGACCGATTACTGGCGCTACCTGTGGGATGGTCGGGTGCAGAACTCGGGCACCAACCCATTCCTCTATCCCCCGAACGCGCCGGAGGTGTCCCATCTGCGGGACAAGAACTGGGAGCAGATCTGGCACAAGGAAGTGCCGACGATCTACCCGCCGACGGCCGAACTGCTATTTGCTGGTGTCGCGCGCGTCCACTCGTCGGATCCCGAGCTCTTCCGTTGGGTATTCGTGGTGTTCGAGATCGGCAGCATTCTGCTGCTGGCATCGCTGCTGCGCAGGACCGGGCGGCCGCCGGAGCGGGTGATCTGGTACGCCTGGTGCCCTCTGCCGATCACGGAGACCATCACGGGCGCGCATGTCGACGGTTTCGGGGTCTTTCTGCTGCTGCTCGCGTTCTGGCTGGCGGCGCGGAAAGGGTCGAGTGTTGGCGCGGTGAGCGCAGTGTCGTTCGCGGCCAGCACGCTGGCGAAGGGGTTCACGCTCTTCGCGCTCCCCTTCTTCGTGAAGCGCGGCGGGTGGCGATCGCTCCTGTGGTTCGGCGCCGCGTGCATCGTGCTGCTCCTCCCCTACCTCGGCATCGGGCGGCGGCTGTTCACCGGACTATCCGAATACATAGGACACTGGGAGACGAACAGCAGCATTTTCTTCTTCATCAATTGGAACCTGACGCCGATCACCCCGTATCATTTCGCCATCGCCCGGGGGGCGACGACTCTGGCAGTCCTGGCTCTCGCGGCATGGCTGGTCTGGCGTCAGCAGCCTGGCATGGAATGGCTGATGGGGGCGACGTTCGCGGTGCTCGCCGCGCAGCTCTTTCTGGGCGCGCCGACCATGCCATGGTACGCGGTGTGGACAACGCCTCTGCTGTGCTGGTGGGCGATCCCGGGGCTGGTGCTGTTCACACTGACGCTGTCCGTGCAGTACTACGCGCGGTGGCTCTACCCCGGCAACGTGCCCGTGCATCACCTGCTGCTCTGGCTCGGCTATATACCGGTGTACGCGCTGCTCATTGGACAGTACGTGTGGTGGCGCGTCAGGGGGAACCGCGCTCTGCAAGTAGGCGCAGCGGATGCGACGCCGGCAGATCGCTGAGTCGCGCGCCGCGCTCGATGACACCGCGTGCGATGTCGGCGAGGCGAATGTCGCCCAGGAAGCAGGCGCCGATCAGCGAGACGATGATGCCGTAGATGAAGGCGGGGTGATCGTGCTGTTTCGCATAGGGCGTGATCACGCTCATGTTGAGGTGAATGCGGCGCGTGACGGCGAGCGTCGTCTGGTTCAGCGTCAGAGCTGCGCCATCCTGTGCGGATGAGGGCACATGGGATAGTTACGGCCGCCAGCGGAGCAGCCGGAAGGCGGTGGATAGGATGATCACCGATGCCTTGACCGAAGGCCAGACCGCGCCGCTGATCTTCGAGCGGCCGATTCGCTTGCGGTACGTCGCCGGGATCTCGATCGTGATGAGACCGAGTCGGGCCGCCTTGGCCTGCATCTCTATCGTCCAGCCGTACCCGCGGTCACACATGCGCAGCCGCTGAAGGGCCGAGTACCGAATCGCGCGGAATGGGCCCAGATCAGTCGCCGGTTGCTTGTAGAGATATGTAAGTATTCTTCCGGCGAGCCAGTTGCCGAATATGGTGTGGAGCGGCATCGCTCCCGGCTCGCGCTCCGCGAGCATCCGCGAACCGACGACGAAGTCGGCGCGACCTTCGAGGATCGGCGCGACTAACGCAGACAGCAGTGCCGGATCATCGCTGAAATCGGCGTCCAGGAATGCGACGACGACCGGGTCGCGCAGGGAGACAATCCCTTTGAGGCAGGCCGCGCCGTATCCGCGCTGCGGCTCGCGCTCGACCCGCGCGCCGCAGGCGGAAGCGATCTCTGCGGTGCGGTCGCTGCTGCCATTGTCTACGACGACCACATCGCACTGGAGTTCGGCGGGGATGGCCTCGATGACCCGCCCGATCGACTGCTCCTCATTCAGGGCGGGAATGATGACTGCGATCGCGCCGGGTCCAGGCATCATTGCGTCTCTGGTAGGTGCTCTTGCAGATAGCGCCATGTCCTCGGACATGGGAGGAGCTCGCCGGCGAGAGA
>JBEKKD010000041.1:0-15293 GCA_050010895.1 Armatimonadota bacterium | reverse complement strand
CAGAGGCCGACTATCAGGCGACGCAGAACGCCGATCTGCCGCTGGACTACCGGTGGCGTTTGTTTGCGCCGCATTGGGAGCAGATCCGGTGGTCGAGCTATTCGCGGTCGGCGCTGATCGCGGCGAAGAAGTTCTACGGCGTGGACGATATCAACGAGCACACGTACGTCGAGCTTTCGGAGAAGATGGCCGCGGCGAACAAGCCGGGGCTGTATCAGCGAGTGCTGCGGGATGCCTGCAACATTCGCACGTCGCTCACGCAATGCCAGCGCACGGACGTGGGCACGCCGCTGCTGACGCCGGTCATGCCGATTCTGCCGCAGGACATCTGGGGGCTACAAACGTGGCGAGAGATCATTGCGTCGGAGGCCGACGGCGGCCCTGCGGTTCGTACCTTCGATGATCTGATCGCGGCGAATCGAGCATACACCAGGCGCGTGAAGTGCGAAGGCGCGGTCGGCCTGAAAATGGCCGCGAATCCGTACGGGCGGCCGGATCGCAGAGCGGCGAACGAGGCGTTCGAGGAACTCCGCACGGGCGCGTCTTCGAACCTGCCGGCGACGAATCCGCTGCGCGATTACGTGGTGGATGACGCAATCCGATATGCGGGCGAGCAGGATCTGGTGGTGGCGGTGCACACGGGGTACTGGGGTGATTTCCGTCAACTGAATCCGACGCATATGATACCGATACTCGAGCGCCACCCGAACGTACGATTCGACTTCTACCACATCGGCTATCCGTACGTGCGGGAATCGCTGAACCTCGGCAAGATCATGGCGAACGTGTGGCTGAACTTCTGCTGGACTCACATCATCTCTCAGCGGTTTGCGATGGACGCGCTCGACGAGGCGATCGATCTGGTCCCGATGAACAAGATCATCGGTTTCGGCGGTGACTACAACATCCCCGTCGAGAAGGTGTTCGGTCACATCACGATGGCTCGCGAGGATATCGCGCGCGTGTTCGCGGCCCGTATCGAGCGCGGCCAGATGAACGAGGATCAGGCGATCGGTCTCGCACGGAAGTGGCTCTGGGACAACCCGAAGAACCTGTACAAGCTCAATGTCTAGGCGGGGGATGTCGGCCCGCTATTTCTCGTGGCTCCATTCGTCGATATGAAACTGGAGCGCCACGGCTCTCTCCGCGCCGATCTGTCCCTGGTGGGCATCACTGCCGTCTGGGGCTTCACGTTCCCGGCCATGCAGCTTGCGCTGCGCGATGCGACGCCGATGGCGTTCATGGCATCGCGCTTCGCGATTGCAGCGATCGCGCTGGCGCTGATCTTCAGGGGGCGCGCGCTGCGCCCCGGATCGGGCGCCATCGGCAGCGGTATTCTGCTCGGCCTCTGCCTGACCGCCGGATCGGCTCTTCAGATCTCCGGACTGCTCTACACGACCGCGGCGAAGTCAGCATTCATCACCGCGCTGTACGTTGTTCTCGTGCCGCTGTTTTCGCTCGCGCTTGCGCGGACGCGGCCGCGGATCACGTCACTGGCGGCTGTGCTCATCGCGGGCGCCGGTCTGGCTGAGATCACTGCGATACGGTTGCACGGCCTGAATCCGGGGGATATGCTGACCGTGGGGTGCGCGGTGGCATTCGCATTGCACATCGTGGTCGCCGAGATCGCCGCGCCGCGGCACGATGCCATCGCGCTGGGGTTCTGGCAGACGCTCACGACTGCGGCCGCGTCGGCGATTCTGATGGTCGCCATCGAGCATCGGCCGGGCCTGCCGATGACGCCGTGGACGATCACCGCGCTGCTCGTCACGAGCTTGCCGGCGACCGCGCTCGCTTTCTCGGTGCAGATGTGGGCGCAGAAGGAGACGAGCGGGACGCATACTGCTCTGATCTTCTGCGCCGAGCCGGTGTTCGCGGCGGCGTTCGCGAGACTGATCCAGCAGGAGCGGTTGGGGATGCGAGGTTTCGTCGGGGGAGCGCTCATCCTGGGCGCGATCCTGGTTTCGGAACTCGGAACGCGGCGGAGGATCGGGCTAGCTGCCGGCGGGCGTCCCGCTGGGTCGCCCCCAGAAACTGCCCCACCCCTGCGGGGCCGGAAGTCGCCTCCCTCCGGTCGGCTCCATAGGTCTTGATCCCTCGCATAGCTCGCCCCTTTCCGTCAGGTGACGGACGAGCCGCTCGGGATGACACAACGGTCGCCCCTACGAGGGTTGGGTCGCTGCTGGCGGGCGACCCGTTGGGTCGCCCCTACTCACCATAGATGGATGAGCGCATCGACCGGCGCGTAGTCATCAGTCAACGTAGGGACATCGCTCGTGCGCAGAGACGCGCCGATGTAGTTGGTGACGCGGGAGGTCAGGTATTGATCCTTGATCGCCGTTCCCGCCATCTGCGCGGCGCGCTTGCGAATGGCGCTGAAGCCGATGGTCTGGTCCGAGTTGACAGCAAAAATCTCGTAATTCCACGCAGACGGGTCGCTGTCGGCGACCCTGAACCCGTAGACCTGCGGGAACGTTTCCTGCATCGTGCGATAGACCGAGCGCAGGAATTTGCTTTTCGGGCCGGTCGCCTGGCCTATGACGTTATTGGCGAAAACGCCGCCTGGCCTGAGGTGACCGCGAACAGTCTCGAAGAACTCTTTGGTGGTAAGAAAGAACGGCACCGTATCAGCATAGTAGGCGTCCAGGAAGATCATGTCGTACTTCGCCTTGCTCTTCCGGAGGAAGATGCGGCCGTCCGACTCATAGATGCGCAGCCGCGGGCCGGGGTGAACGTCGAAGTACTTGGCGGCGATCTTGATGACGTCACCGTCTATCTCGACGACGTCCACTTTCACCTGAGGGTAGTCTCGCACGAACCGCTTGGGCACCGTTCCGCCGCCGAGCCCGATCACGAGCACGCTCTGGATCTTCGGGTTCAGAAGGAAGGCGAGGTCCACGTAGTCGGTGTAGGGGAGCCCGCGACCGTGCGGGTCCTGCATATCCATGCGAGTGTGCCAGATGTTGTCCGCTCGCAGATAGCGGTACTGCTCTTCATCCGTCACGAACAGCCGATGGTATGGGCTGTCCCGCTCAAGCAGGATCTTCTCTTCGGCGAAAGCCGGCCCCGCAAGCGCGATCGAGATCAAGGCGATGAGGGCGGCGGCGACAGGTACAGCCTTGCGCCGAATCGCCATGGATCCGGCGAGCGCGGCAACGATGGCGGTGACGACCAAAGCGAGTCCGAGCAGATAGAGGATCATTTTCGTCCCAAACGCGGGGATGAGATAGAACGCCGAACTCAACGTTCCGGCGATACTCCCCAGAGTGGAGACCGCGTAGACTGCGCCGGCGGTGCGGCCGACCTCGACCATGGAACGCGCCGTGAGCCGGATCACGTACGGCGATGTGACCGCCATCAAGAGACCAGGGATGAAGAAGAGCACCAGGCAGGCGAGCAGCGGGTTGGCACGTGGTCCGAAATCGCGCATGGCGATGCCGTCTGAAATCGCCGAACCGAAGCCGGGTATGAGGAGCACACAGCCACCCGACACCGCCAGGAACAGCCCGAGCACCCATGCCTGCGGGACGCGATCGGATAATCTCCCACCGATGTAGTACCCAGCGCTGAGAGCCGCAAGAAAGACACCGATGAGGCTTCCCCACACGAAGATCGATCCGCCGAAGTTCGGCGCCAGCACCCGGCTGCCCACGATCTCGAGGGCCATCAGAATGGTGCCGGATAGGAACGCCACAAGCAGCAGGAACGCTCTCTCCACCAAGACAGGGGGTCTCCTCAGTGACGGTGTACCCGCTCACTGTTCCCTGGAGACGTGGCGGTTCCTCTGTAGAGGTGGCGCGAGGGCGGCTATTGTGGCGAAGAATCGTGGAATGGGATCGAACAGCGGGTCGTCTATGCCAATGAAGGCGCACCCAGCACTCAAAAGGTCCCCGTCCGTCACGGAAGTGACGACACCAACGGAGTCCGCGTTGCGGGCTCTTTTGGTTTGTGGGGCGGCGAAAACAAACGGGGCCGGAGGTGTCTCCGCCCCAGGGGGAACAGCCCTTATTGCCGCCTCAAGGCGGTTACCGTGCGATGACGACGTCGCTCGGCCGCTGTCGGCGGCGCACTCCGGGCTTCAGCCTGAACCCGTGCCGGGTCAGGACCTCCTGCAGCGCGCTATCGCCGTTGACCCAGTCCCACACGAGGCCTGTCTGCGGGTCTCGCACCTCGTTCCGAAGCTTCTGCGCGGGTGACGCCTTTGCTGCTGTCCTCATGGCTACGACCCCTGGTTCATCCCGCCGGGCTGCATTCACACTGATTCTGACGGACAGTGTCATTTCCAGGCGTGCGTTTCCGACGGCCGCCACAGGCAGGGAAGAAATCAGCTTGGTCTCACTACCTGACGCTCGCTGTGCGGACGAAGAGCCCGGCGTAGGGCTGCGTGGTTGCAGGCCCGAGCTTCTCGACCAATGATGCCACAGCAACGACCAGTCCGGCGGTGATCGCGTACAGAAACGCTGTCACTGCTTCCTCTGTCGCTACATGATGTGTGTCCACGACCATAGCATAACCGGAAACGATGGGCATATAAGAAGTGAAGCTGTGGTCATCGGCACTTCTGATATGGCAATAAGAGGGGAAGTCCGTCGGGATTCCAGCCCGGGTGAGGAGTGATAGCTCCGATGGCAGAACACATCGCATACGTGCCCTACGCGGAGCTTGCGAGGAGATACCGCGAGCACGGCGGATGGACATGCGCGGCATGCGGAGGCGCCGTCGAGTTCATGGCATTCGGCCATGAACCACATCCGCGCATTCCGCTTTTTCAGTGCTCGGCCTGCGGCCGGCGCTCCGATGGCTGCCAAACGTTCGAGGGACATCACCTGCTCTACGGCGGGTGTCTTTGGGACGAGAATGTGAGCAGTCGCTGCGGGTACTGGCTGGGCGACTGGGCGCGTCCGCGAGGCACGTGCCCGATCTGCCATTCGTCCTCACGCAGGGAGCAGGTGGCGACGGCGCACTAGCCGCGGATAGCGGGCCTGCTATCCGCCAGACGACGGTGGGAGCGAAAGCGACACGGCGGACCGGGTTCGGTCCGCCGTGTGACGATTGCAGCGTGCGCTGTGCGGACCTAGCCGCAGCAGGACTTCTTGGTTTCCTTCTTCTCAGTCTCGCAGGACTTCTTGGTTTCCTTCTTCTCGGCCTCGCACGTCTGCTTCTTCTCGGCTTCCTTCTTGGAACAACCCATCTTTGGCCTCCTTGAAAGGCTAACTCACGTCTCTATTCTGCGGAAAGAGAGGCATTCCTGCTCCCTGCCTCAGTCTCCAGTAATTGCGCCCAATATCGGGCATTTTCGGCAGGCCCCAGACGCTAGCCGCAGCAGCAACAGCGATGGCGCCGGCCGTGATGTCCGTGGTGTCCCCCGCCCTTCATGGCCATCATCAGCAGGACGCCGACCGCAACCAGAGCAATGATACCCATTCCGTGTCCGGAATGGCAGGAGCATCCGCAGGACCTAGTAGAGCAGCCGCAACACGAACAACGAGTTTCTTCTGCGTGACAGGAGCACGTACAAGACTCGCCGCGCTTTCCCTCCTGCGTCTCGTCAGACATAGCGCCACCTCCGGAGCCATCCGATTGGTCTTTCACATAGATTCGACACACAGCGCCGCCGCTCCCCTCGCGCGCTTCGCCGTCACGCCTGTGGTTTGTGCGGATTGCGCGCCAAACGCCGGTCTATGCTGCCCGGTGGCAGGTCATCTTCATTTCGCCTTCTGCCTGACCTTCTCGATCCGATCCAGTTCGGCAAAAGTCTGCCTGATATACTCCACGGTCCGCGCGGTGGCCGCGGCCATCATCTGCTCTCCTTCTGCGGCTGAGGCACCGCTGGGCGCGCCCCAGAGGCCGGTCGGACTCACGCCGCCGACACCGGTGTAGTCGAAGAACTCCCTGCCCACAGCCGGAGCGAAGTCTGGCTTCACCTGGTCCAGCTTGACCAGCTCCGGACGCAGATGGAGCATGAGCGACGTCTCGCCCCGGCCAGCGTGCAAGTCGGAGAACTGCCCTTGCTCGATGGAGAATGAGTCCGGCGTGGTGAAGATCACCTGCAGCCCAGTGCGGTCCAGATCCATCTCTCGCACGGTCGGCTTGATGATCCAGTTGCCTCCATGCCCGATCAGCAGCACCACCTTCTTGATACCGTGGTAATGGAGCGCGCCGATCAAGTCCTGGATCACAGCAGCCAATGTGGCCGGCTTGAGCCAGACCGTGCCGAAGAAGTCCATGTGCTCGCGGGAGCAACTGAACGGCAGAGTGGGAAGCAGGTAGCAGTTCCCGATCTCTTTCGCCACTCGCTCGGCGAGCGCTTGCGCCACCAGGAAATCCGTCGCCAACGGCAGGTGGTAGCTGTGCTGCTCGATCGCGCCTATCGGCAAGATGGCGATCTCGGGCTTCGCCTGCCGGATCTCGTCGAACGTGTTCTCCCAGTTGACCATAGTCGCGGGCCTCCTGCCGTCGGGGATTCGCTACGATGGACACGCGACCTGCCGGCTGATGGCGGGAGGGCGCCTCGCGGGCTCCTGCCTGCCTGATGGGAGCATATATGCCAGGGGGGGCGGCGCCTGTATGGGGAGAGTGAGCCATTACGAGGAAAACAAGAGATAGGGTGGTGTGCGCATTTCGTGGCAGGAGGCAGAGGAGATTGCCCTCCGGTGTTGCAGTAAGCTATAGGGGCCATTCAGAGGCCGATAGGCAGCCAGATGCATCTGATCACAGCAGAGACAGAAACAGAGAAACCACAGGAGGGGGCCGATAGCCTCCCGCAGGACATCGCGGCTTGGCTGATCCAGTATGTTCCCGGCGAGGACCTGCGTCTGAGCCAGTATGTGGATTTGCACGGGCCGGGCCATTTTGGTTCGGCCTGGGCAGTCGCAACCGACCAGTCACTGCTGGCCATCCGGGAGGATCAGGACGGCCTAAAGCTCTCCGCTCACGTCAAGCTGGCGGAGGTCGAGCAGGTCGAGCTACGCGAGTTCGTCGGAAACGGTCGCCTCGAGGTTATCACGCCGGACGGCAAGATCGCGATTGCCCGGTTCACGCGCTCGCTCTCGCGGCAGATGGAAGAGACGGGGCGCGAGTTCGCGCGGATGGCGACGGAGAGCCGGAGAGTCCTGGGGCGGCCGGCCGTGGAGCTGATCGGCGACGTGACAGAGCGGGGCGCGTCCCGCTGCGCGGTCTGCGGGCGAGTACTGAACCGGGAGGGCATCTGCGAGCAGTGCCTCGATCGGCAGCAGCTCGCCTGGCGCATGCTCGGCTTCATCCGACCATACCGGTGGCAGGCCGTCGTAGGTCTGATTCTCGCTGGCACGGCCACCCTGGTGGGTCTCCTGCCTCCATTGTTCACCAAGACGTTGATCGACGATGTCCTGGGAAAACGCCGCGAGGACCTGCTCGCTCCAGTGGTGGGGCTGATGTTGCTCATCTACGTTCTGCGCTCGATCCTGAGCTACGCGCGGGCATACCTGCTCGCCTGGCTGGGCCAGCGTGTGGTGGCCGACGTGAGGTCAATGACCTACCGGCACCTCCAGCAGCTCGCGGTCGGGTTCTATGAACGGCGCCAGACCGGACAGCTTATGTCGCGGATGACGCACGATACCAGCCACATTCAGGACTTCGTGGCCGACTACTTGCAGGACATCGTGGTGCAGTCGTTCACCGTCGTCATCATCATGTGCTTCCTGCTGTACTACTCGCCGCTTCTGACGCTGCTGGCGCTGCTTCCGGTGCCGCTGATCATCGCTTCCACACAGTTCATCCGCCAGCGGGTACGCCGCTATTACCGTAGCGTGCGCCGGCGCATGGGCGGCATGCAGGCCGTGCTCGCAGATGCCATCCCCGGCGTGCGCGTGGTGAAGGCCTTCGCCCAGGAGGATCGCGAAACCGAGCGCTTCGATGTGCGCAATGAAGGGTACACCCAGACCAGCATCAGCGCGGCCCGCCTGCGCAGCGGGTTCATGGCAACCGTCGCCTTCATTACCTCCATCGGGTCGCTACTGGTGTGGTACTACGGCGGGCAGCTGGGCCTGCAGGGCACGCTCACCGTCGGCATCATCGTGATGTTCAACGCGTATCTCTGGCAGCTCTACGGGCCCATCGGCCAGATCAGCAACCTGTACGAGCGCTTCCAGTTCGCGGCAACAGCGGCCGAGCGCGTTTTCGAGGTGCTGGACACCCAGTCGGAGCTGGAGCAGACGGGCCAGCAACTGACCGCATCGGGCATTCAGGGCGCGGTCAAGTTCGACAACGTCTCCTTCAGCTACGAAGATGGCGCGCCCGTTGTGCAGGAGATCAACCTCGAGGTGGCGCCTGGCGAGATGATAGGGCTGGTGGGCAAGACCGGCGTCGGGAAGACAACGATCATCAACCTGATCTGCCGCTTCTACGATCCGGACGGCGGAGCGATTGTCGTCGACGGCAGGGACCTGCGAGATTACGACCTGCGCTCGTGGCGGAGCCAGATCGGCATGGTGCTCCAGGAGCCGTTCCTCTTTCATGGCAGCATTGGCACCAACATCGCGTACGGACGTGCGGAGGCCTCGGAGCGGGAGATCATCGCCGCCGCCCGGGCGGCGAATGCCCACGAGTTCATCATGAACCTTCCCGATGCCTACGACACGCAGGTAGGCGAGCGCGGCGTTCGGCTCTCGGGCGGCGAGCGCCAGCGCATTTCGATCGCGCGCGCCATCCTCCACAACCCGCGCATTCTGATCTTCGATGAAGCGACCTCGGCCGTCGATACCGAGACCGAGATGCTGATCCAGAGCGCCATTCAGCGCCTGGTGGCGAACCGCACGACGTTCGCCATCGCGCACCGGCTCTCGACTCTGCGGCACGCTCACCGCATCGCGGTACTGGAGGAAGGTCGCGTCTCCGAGGTCGGCACACACGATGAACTCATCGCCCAGTCCGGCAAGTACGCTCGCCTGGTGGAAGCGCAGAGCCAGATGGCCGCGCATGGTGTGCCGGTGGGCGACTCCCACGGGAACGGCGATCAGGAAGACTACGAGCAATGACAAGCCCGGATCGACTCGAGCGGAATGAGATGCTGCGCGACGTTCCGGTGCTTGATCCTGCGGGTGTCCGCGCTCGGCTCGACGGACAGAACAGCCTCGTCGTCAGTTTCCCGGACGGCACGGAGCATGCGAACGTGCGAGTCGTGCCCGCGTTCCCCATCACTCGCCCGCATCGCTTTCTCTACTTCAAGGACGGACACGGCAATGAGCTGGGGCTGCTCGTCGATCCGCGCCGACTGAGCCGCGAGTCGCGCGATCTGATTCTCGATCAGGCTGACCAGGTGTACTTCATGCCGCGCATCACTCGCATCATCAGGGTGGATGAGTTGAACAGCGGTGTCGCCACCTGGGAAGTCGAAACGGACCGCGGCTGGAGCAAGTTCGAGATGGTCCCGCGCAGCGAGTCAGTCTGGTACGTCGGCCGTGACCGGGTGCTTATCCGCGATGTCGATGGCAACCGCTACCTCATTGAGGACACGAACGCCCTCGATTCGCGCAGCCGCCGATGGTCGGAGCTGTACCTCTGAGTTCGCCGGGCGTCGGGCAGGGGCTCGGCCGCCGTTGCCGAAACCGCTCGCATATGACCCAACACGGGGGAGCCCAAGTCATGCGATTCCTCAGGCGCCGACGTCCGCTGTGGTCACACCGTGACAGGCCGCTGCGCAGGGCTGCTTGATATTGGGACCGAATCTGAAAGCTGATGACCGTCGAGCAGCCAGTTCGGCCTCGTGTCCTCGGCATCTCGGGCAGCCCTCGGGTTCGCAGTAACACGCGGCTGCTGCTCGAGCGGGTCCTCGCGGGGGCAGCCGCAGCCGGTGCAGATACGGAACTCGTCTCCCTGCGAGAGCTTCAGATGGGGTCGTGCCGGCACTGTGGGGGATGCGATCGCACCGGCTCGTGCGTCGTTCTCGACGACATCCAGGAGGTCCACGCCAAACTTCGACAAGCCCAGTACTTGGTGCTCGCCTCGCCGATCCACTTCTCCGGCGTATCGGCCGAAACGAAGGCCATGATCGACCGAGGCCAGGCGCTGTGGGTGAGCACATATGTCCTCAAGCGGCCACTATCCGATTTCCCCGGCGAGCGGAGAGGCGTGTTCATCTCCACCTGCGGCGGGGAGGACACCCGGATGTTCGAGTGGGCGAAGCCGCCAGTCAAGGCGTTCTTCAACTCGAGTCAGTTCGCTTACTGGGGCGAGCTGTTCGAGTCCAGAACCGATCAGCCGCCCCCCGTGGCGCAGCGCAGTGACCTTCTCCGGAAGGCAGAAGCGCTCGGGCGGCGGCTCACGAACGCCGCCGGTGACTGAGCGGCCTGTTGCTCACGATCACGAAGTCGCCCCGCTCCTGCCAGAGGTACAGCGAACCGGAACCTGCAGCGCCGTTGCTCTTGAGTGACTGCTCGATGGCAGGGACGAACTTGCGATGAGTGAAAGCGACGGCAGGGGCAGGGGAGGAGAGGAAGCTGACAACCCCGGGGAACTCGTCTTGTCTCTCGCCCAGATCGACAATCGGCCGGCCGAGGTAGAAGATCGTCGAGTTGCGCTTGGCATAGTAGACGCCGACGGGCGTCGAGTCGGGGATCAGGCCGGACAGTGATTGGGCTAACTCCTTTCTTGGCTGGGACTGGATCTGCGCCTTCCGCGGGTTGAACCAACCGACGAAGCTGAAGCCGGCGACGATCATGCCGAGACAGAGCACCGGCACGACCAGGGAGCGCCTCAGCCTTGCGGCGACGGCTCCAGTCAGCGAGGCGAGGCCGATCGCGCCTAGCATCGCAGCTAACGAGTACCCGGGGGTCCATGTGCCATACATCTCGATCAGCCGCGCCTGCAGGGAAGCCGGCGGGACGATCGCAACCACAGCCGCGGCCGTGCATACCAGCCCGGCAGCCGCGAGGAGACCGATGCCGGCGGCCGTGAGTGCCCGGTCAGTGGTCCGACGCTGCAGCCACGCATCCACCCAGGCTCCGACCATCAGCGCCATCGGTGGGAACGCGGGAGCAAGGTAGTGCGCGAGTTTCGATTGAGGGACAGAGAAAAGTACGATCACGGCCGCGGACCACCAGGCGCAGAGGCGCAGCACATGCCCGCGGTCCTGCTGGCGAAATGTATGGAGATATGCGGCGGGCAGGAACGCGACCCAAGGGAAGAAGTAGACGAGGAGGTAGTACAGATTACCCCAGACCGGCTCAGTGCGCGCAAGCTGCCCTCTGATGTGGCCGAAGTGCTCACCGATGAAGAATGTCGAGAAGAACGCTCGCTCGTGGATCAGCTCATACGCATACCAGGGTGCGGCAACGGCGAGGCACAGCGCGATACCAGGCAGCGGATACGCCTCGCGCAGCGTTGACCGCAATCGGCGCGCCGCGAGCAGGTAGGCCAGCAATCCACAGGCGACTACTCCGAGCGGAACAGGACCCTTTGCCAGCAGCGCGATGCCGAAGAGCGGATAGGCAGGGAGATAGAGCCAGCGCTTCCGGCGCGGCGACGCTTGCGTCCCGAGGTAGAAGAGGAATATGGCCGGCACGACCGCGGCCGCCAGCGGCACGTCGATAGATGCATCGCGGCCGATGTCGATCCACATGTAGCTGAGCGCGAGTGCAAGGCCGGCGAAAAACCCCGTTCTCCGGCTCAACGTTCGCGTGCCGAACCAGTATACGAGCAAGACTAGCCCCGTAGCCAGGAAGGCGGAAGCGGCCCTGGCGGCGAATTCGCTCTGAATGAGGAAGCGAAAGGCGGCGGCGATTATCCAGTAGATGAGGACAGGCTTGAGCAGGAAGGGCTGGCCGTTGAAGTACGGGGTGAGGAGGTCGTGACGGCCCAGCATCTCCCGAGCGCCTTCGGCGTAGTAGGCCTCGTCGAAATCCTCGAGCGGAGTAATGCCGAGACGCCAGAAATAGAGCGCCCCGCACAGGGCGAGCAGAAACAGGGGAAACGCGAAGCGGCGCCAATCGGGCCGCACTGTCCCGCCGGTCTCGGATATCATGACCCTCTCGTTCGTCTACCCGATCTACAACGAGATAGAGAACCTGCCGCGGCTCCTGCCGGAGACCGAGCGTATTGCCTCAGGCCTGGTGGCTGATTTCGAGCTGGTACTAGTCGACGACGGCAGCAGAGACGGAAGCAGTGCCTTTATCGACAAGCTCGCGGCCGGGGACAGCCGCGTGCGCTCGTTCCACCACACTCGGAACAGGGGCCTCGGCGCAGCGATCTCCACAGGACTCGCGCATGCATCGAAAGAGCTAGTTCTGTACATGGACTCGGATTTCCCTGTTGGCGTAGACGAGGCGAGAGAGGCAATACGCCAGTTCACGCCGGATTGCGACATGTTGATCGGGTTCCGCCTGGGCCGCGCCGAGGGCCCACGCCGCGAGATCATGTCGTGGACCTACAACCGGATGATCCGCTGGACATTCGGGCTCCGGGTGACAGACGTCAACTTCGCGTTCAAGCTCATGCGCCGCTCTCTGCTCGAAAGGATGCGGCCCCGCTCAGAGGGATCGTTCATAGACGCGGAGCTGTTGATCGAGGCGATCCGACTGGGCGCCCGGATCAAGGAAGTCGGAATCCAGTATCACCCGCGGGTTGCCGGAGTCTCGACCGCGGCGAGCAACAAAGTGGTGGTGCGCATCCTGAGCGAGATGTGGCGGTACTGGCGGACGCGTCGCGCGAACGCGGTCGGTCCGGCAGGGGTCATCATCAATGCCGATGACTTCGGTCTTTGCGAATCCGTCAATCTAGGCGTAGCGGCGGCCTTCGACCGCGGGGTGGTGACCAGCGCCAGTCTGCTGCCGGCCGGGGAAGCGTTCGCACAGGCTGCCGAATTCGCTCGATCGCGGCCCGAACTGGATCTCGGCGTACACCTCAGCCTTACGCAGACGGCGCCGGTATCCGCCCCCGAGAGCATTCCTTCTCTGGTCGACCACCGCGGGATGTTCCCGCCAACCTGGTCAGCCTTTGCCTCCCGATACCTGCGCGGCCGCATCCGAAGACGGGACGTGGAGACCGAGATACGGGCGCAGATCGAAAGGGTCCGTCAGGCCAATCTCAGCGTGTCACACGTGGATGGCCACCAACACCTGCACATGCTGCCCGGGATCCTGCCAGTGGTAGCGGATCTGGCACATGAGTATGGGATCGGAGCACTGCGGTATCCGCGCCAGAAGCGCGACCAAGCTGCCATCGGCGGCCTAGCTCGGCTCCGACGGCGCGCGGCAGAGAAGGCGTTGCTGGCGGCGTGCAGCTTCGGCGCCCGCGGTCTGGCATCGAACCGGCTTCTTATCGCCGATGACTTCAGGGGCCTGACCGAGGCCGGCCACTGGGACAGCGGCACCCTTGCTCGCACGGTAGCGGACATAGACGGCGGACTGACGGAGATCTGCTGTCACCCCGGGACGGACAACGCCATCGGCGAACGGTTTCCGTGGGGCTACCAGTGGGAGGAGGAGCTGACAGCTCTCACAAGCGCCGAGGTCGCGGCTGCGGTGGCGGAGAGCCGGGTGACGCTGACGACCTACCGGGATTCGCTGGCTCGCATCGCCGGCGCCTGACGAGAGTGGCGCAGCGGAGCGCCAGACGGCCCCGCTGCGCCGAGAGTGCCGTTACCGTTACGGGTTGCTGTTGAGCACGGTCTCCCCACTGCCCTTCATGGTCATCTTCACCATCGTTTTCGATTCGGGCCCGGCAGTCATGTCCATGGAGAATTCAGCGGTCTGCCTGACCGTCCGTCCGGCGGCATAGTCGAACCAGAGGGTGCACTTCGTCGTTCCTGATTCGCGCAGCGTCGCTGCTCCCCCCTGCCCACTCTGAGGCGGTGACATCGGCATGCTCAACTGCCAGGGGGCCGTAGTCTCGATCTTCGCACAGTCCACGCCGCCGGAATCCTCGAATCCGACCAAAGTGGAGGTCATCTGGATAGGGAACTTCATCGCCGACATCTGCTGTTTCGCTTCAGGGGGCATCGGCACGCCGAGCGCCTCTGTCATCTGGGCCGGGTCAACCACCATCTTCACCTCCCACCTGTCGCCGACCGTCACGGGCCTGTCGGGGAACATCGGCTGCGAGAACTGGCTGACGACCTTCGTTATGTAATCGCCGAGGTTGATCTTCATTCCCTGCGGTCCGGGTATGGGTGGAATGAGCCCAGCCAGCCCCTTGATCTCGATCAGCTTCCCGCGCTTGTCCATCACCATCTGCACGGGGAGTTCGGGCAGCTTGAAGAGCTGCGGGGGCACGAAACCGCGAGTTGGAAACCGAGGGCGGTTTTCGCCCGGGTCGGCGCGCTCGCCGTAGATGCCGACCTGAAGATGGAGGTCCGCCACATCGAGACGGCCGTCGAACGAGTCCAGCTTGGTCGCCAGCGTCAGGTCGCCGTTCTCAGCGACGCTCTTGACGAGGGTCTCAGTGCGGGCGCTGCCGCGTATGGATGGGCGGATGGTGAGCATCTGCGGCCCGCCCCCGGGGCTCGGCACGGTCATCTCCATGTCGAAGGTCATCGTGTTGTCGTACGTGAGTTGCGATCCCGGTGTGCCCTTGAGTTCGAGAGTCACCGTCTTCGGTTGCGCGTACACGGTCGTCAAAGCCGCTGTTATTGCTACAGCAAGAACCAGAGAAGCAGACAGAAGCCGCATAGCCAGACCTCCTGTGTGGATGGCCATCAGACCATCCGGACTAGCAGTCGGGAAAGTAGTTACCGAGCGCGCGGCAGGAATTCCTGTTTCGGGAGCAGCGAGTGTCGGGCCTCTCGTCGGAAGCGACGCCAGGGAAATGCAGAAACCGCCCAGTGACACTGGGCGGTTTTCCACAGAGGATTCACCCTCATCGAGCTGTTGGTAAAGCTACCTTACCGGCTGAGCATGTACAAATGATGAACCTTCGGGCAAGGTTTTGTGTTTCTTCGCCTGACACGCCTGGCGGAGACCAGAACCGCCCGACCTGGGCCGAGAGGCCTTGGGGCTTCACCCTGATCCAGCTGTCGCTGGTGTTCTGAGGCTACCGGCGAGATGTGTGCGCATTGTGAACGCTCGGCCAAACATCGGTGAGTCCCGGGTCCAGAGCGCGGAGAGTGCCTGCCGAGAATGTGGAGCTTCCGATCGGCGCTGGCTCGAAGGCGGTGAGATAGCCGTACGGATCAGGCGCCAGGCCTGTGTGTCTCGACGCGAGGACCGCGGGGCGACCGCGGGTTTTCCCTATCACCGGGCGCTCTGCCCCGTCGCTGGGCCGCGCGCTGCCGCGCGTCCATCTTCGGCCGCAGCGTTCCGTGCCCGCGCTGCGCTCTGGCG
>JBEKKD010000040.1:0-15353 GCA_050010895.1 Armatimonadota bacterium | reverse complement strand
ACATCGATAGCCATACTGCCTCCCATCGCCCTGTCATGTGGCGCATCCACGGGGCGGCTTCCCTTAGTTGGAAACGCCCCGTGGAACGCCCCGGGCCTGCATGTGCGTCACCGACCCGCCGTCTTCTCCAGTTCCCCGATCAACCCCTCTACCAGCACGAACTGGCCCAGGGGCGTCACGTCCACTCCGCGCGGAAAGCTGTGCAGAAACAGCTGGTTCTCGCACATCCCGCCCGACAGATAGAGCCGCTTCGGTTCGCCCGCGAAGCGGTGCGCGTTCAGCGCGATCCCCCGCGCGAACCGCGCCACTGCCTCCACCTCCGACACTCCCTGCGACACCAGCTCGAATAGCTGCTCCATCCCCAGCACCCCGCACGTCACCGGCACCGACTTCTCCGATGGCTCGATGGCGCTGTAGTCGAGTCCATAGTAGCTTCCGAGCAGTTCGAGCGTGAACCCCGTGAGCGCGCCGCACGTGCTCGTCCAATCCATCGCGAGGAGCTCGCAGCCGCGCATGTGAACGTACTTCACATCCCGCGACCCGACATCCAGCAGCAAGAACTCGCGCTCGTCGATCAGTCGCTGCCCTCCATGGGCCAGCGCGATCAGCTCGTTGACATGCCGCGGCGCACGCCGGCGCGCGTTGTGCCCGGTGGCGACATCCGCGACTAGCCCCTTCGCGTCCTTCGTGCGAAGCACCCGACGATCGCCGCTCTGCGTATTGAGCAGCTTAGTCCAGGTCGTCCCGAAGTCACCGAGGACGCCCATCACCGCCGCGCCCCTCGGAAGTAGAGGAACGCCTCGATCTTCGCCTTCACTGACTGCGAGAGCACTCCGTCGGCGTCCACGTACAGCCCATTGTGCTTCCGCGCGAGGTGTTGAGCGGTCACATTCTTCGGGCAGAACGTCTGCGCGAAGAACACTGTCGGCCGGCCGTCAGGGACGGAGACTTCCATCTCCCAGTCCGCCGGCGTCCGGTTCTCCAGGCATCGCGTCCAGCCCAGAACCTGCGAACCATCCGGGAACAGATCGTATATCGAGAAGTCCGCGGCCGGCACCCCCCAGATCGCCGCGGGGGGATTCGGATCTGGTTCGAGAGCCAATCGCTGCGGCCTGACCAGCCCGTCGAGGATCAGCACGAGCTTCCGCGCCACCGGCAGCCCGGAATCGCTGATCGGCGTGCCCGCTCCCACGCGGTTGTCGTTCTGTGTCCGAGTCACTGGGATACGAAGCATACCATCCAATACGTCAGCCAGCCCCCGCGCCGCGTCGCACTTCCCGGAGCCCACGTCGATCACGATCTCATCCAGGTCCAGCGCCAGCGCGTTGTCGAGAATCCGCCGGATAATCCGGCACGTCGTCCGCGGCAGCGCCGACTCACTGCGCAGCGTCACTCCCTCGATCACGTTGTCGAGGTCGATCAGAGTCTGCTCCCGCAGCGGCGCCAGCACCTCTTCCGGAGGGCACCCCGCAAATCCGATTCTTCGCCTTTGTTGCACCATATATCGGTAACCGTTCGACAGGAGCTTGCTCCCGTCCCCATTCTCTGCGCTACTCAGCATAGCATTTCTCCCGCTCCGCGAGCGATAGCCCCACCCGGCCCTAGCTTGACTCCTTCGACAGGAGCCTGCTCCTGCCTTAGTGCCCCACCCTCGGCAGGAGTCCCATCAGCGCCTGCCGAACGATGACACAATCCAGCTGTCGAGGACATCCTTGCGTGAGCATGATCGACCCGAAAGAGCTGTGTGACCTCGACGCTGTTGCAGTTACCGTGTGGTGGCTCGGCAACGCTGGCTTCGCCATCAATGCGGCCGGTCGGGTCATCCTCATCGACCCGGTGATCGATCTGGAGGACGACTCCGATCCGGTCACCTCGGAGATCGGCCTTCCTCTGCTCTCCCCGCTGCCGATCCGCGCTCGCAACATAGATCGGGTCGATCTCGTCCTGCTCACGCACGATGACGGCGACCATACCGCCCCGAAGACGGTGCCCGAGCTGATCGCCCGCACTCACGCGCTCTTCGTCGGCACCGAACGCACCGCCCGCAAGCTCCGTGAGGTGGGGTTGCCCGATGACCGCATCCGCGTCTGTCAGTACGGCAAGCCCCTCCGCGTTGCCGACATGACCATCATCGCCACACCGGCCCGCCACCAGGAAGACCAAGGCCATACCGTCCGTGGCGACTGCTGCGGGTTCATCATCAAGGCCGCAGGGGTTACCTTCTGGCATCCCAATGATACGGACCTGCTGGAGGAGCACCTCAAGGTCACCGGAATCGAGGTGCTGCTGCTCCCGATCGCCCCCCACGTGCTGGGAACGGGGGGCGCGATCAAGCTTGCCAACACCATCAAGGCGCGCCATATTATCCCCTGCCACTATGGCACCTACGACTCCGATGTTTTCTGGTGCCTCGGCGATCCCGTCGCCGTGGGCGCGGGTATCGAGGACGCCAGGCGCCGCTATCACATCCTCTCGGTCGGTGAAAAGCTGGTCCTGCCGGCACGTTGAGCGCCGGTCTGCCGCTCGCACCATCCGTACTCCCGGAAAGGACTCGACATGGGCTTCCATATCCCGGAATCACTCCTCCGCGATGAACTCACGGCTCTCGCTGAGGAAGGCTTCGACACCTCCGCTCCGGACACTCAACTGAGATCGATCGCGGGCCGGAGTGACGACGAAGCGGCTCGCACGCGCACCGCGATCGAGCACGCACTCGCTTCGCTCCCGCTCCGGGCCGGCTTCTGCTTCGATGAGCCATCCGATCTTGCCGCGATTCGGGCGGCGCGCCCGGACGGTCCGCGCGCTATCAAGGCGAGGATCACCAAGACCACGCTCGGCGACAAGACCCTCGGCGCCTGGCTCGGCCGCTCCGCCGGCTGTCTGCTCGGCAAGCCGTGCGAAGGATGGGGCCGCCATGATATCGAGAAGGTTCTCTGCGCCGTGGGCGAGTGGCCTCTGAGTCATTACTGGCCCGTCATGGAGCATGCGCCCGATGGCGTTCGTTACCCGTCGCCTGCCGACCCGTCACTCCGCC
This sequence comes from Armatimonadota bacterium, assembly GCA_050010895.1. GTDB lineage: Bacteria > Armatimonadota > Hebobacteria > Hebobacterales > Hebobacteraceae > JBEKKD01. Next base: position 12,319 of record JBEKKD010000040.1, on the reverse strand, counting down.
AGAACATCACGCGCATGACCCGGGATGATGATATGGACTACCCGATCTTGGGCCTGCACATTTTGGAATCCCACGGGCCTGAGTTCACCACCGCCAACGTCGGCCAGACCTGGTTGCACACCCTCCCCTATGCATGCACGTACACCGCTGAGCGAGTTACCTATCAGAACCTGGTGAACGGCATCGAGCCGCTGGACGCCGCGCGCTACCGCAACCCATACCGCGAGTGGATCGGCGCGCAGATCAGAGCCGACATCTGGGGCTGGGTCGCGCCCGGCAGGCCCCGGCATGCCGCCGAACTCGCGTACCGCGACGCCGCGCTCTCTCACACCAAGAATGGTATCTACGGTGAGATGTTCTTCGCCGCGCTCCTCGCAGCCGCGTTCGTCGAATCCGACATCCACGCACTCATCGAGATCGGCCTCTCGGAGATTCCCGGCAGCTGTCGCCTGCGCGAAGCCGTCCTTGACACCGTCGAGTGGTGCGGCCGCGATTCCGACTGGCAGGCCACCTGGGAGCGCATCAATGAGAAGTACGGCCATTACCACGGCGTGCACACCATCAACAACGCCGCGGTCGTGCTCATGGGCCTGCTTCACGGCCGCGGCGATTACGAGCGCACCATTGCCATAGCAGTCATGGGCGGGTGGGACACCGACTGCAACGGCGCCACCGCGGGCTCGGTCGTGGGCGTGATCCTCGGGGCGAAGGCCTTGCCCGCGAAGTGGATCACCCCCCTCCACGATCGTATCTCCAGCATCGTCGCCGGGTTCAACGACGTAAGGCTGTCCGCGCTTGCGCGTCGAACGGGTGAAATGCAGAAGCGGCTCCAGTCCTAGCCGCTCCCCTCACTGGCGTGGGTATGCGGACTGCAGCGTCAGATGCAGTCAGTGACCCGCGCGATCAGATTGTGTCTGGGGGCCCGCAGGGCGGAACCATTCGCCCCGCAGCGGCGACCAGGAAGCATCTGGGCTCATCCGCGTTCCCTGCGTCTGAGCCCAGCCAGTCGCTATCCGTCATATCGGCGACTCAGCGCCGTGATCCCCCTCCACTCGTTCCTATTTCGTATCGTCTACCCGAACGAACTTCCCGGTCTTCGCCGACTTATACACCGCCAGCGCGATCGCCAGATTCTTGCGCGATTCCCGCGCCGGGCTCGGCGTCGCCGCTCCCGTCTTCACCAGCTTGATCACTGCGCCCAGCATTCCGCCGCCGGCTGCTTTCCCTTCAGGCACCGGCTCGACGCCCTTCGGAGTCGCGACCAGCCAGCCTTCCTTCAGCGCCGGATCCATGTGCACTGCGCCCTTGGTTCCGACGATCTTCGTCCAGCGCGGCCAGTAGCCGTCCGCCGTCCAGGAGTCCTGCATCACGGCCACGATGCCGTTCGTGAACCGCAGCGTCGCGGAACCGAAATCTTCGACCGCCAGCTTGGGATAGACCCGGTTCGCGATCTCCGCATGCACCACCTCGACATCCGCATCGAAGAGCGCGCGCAGCATGTCGATCGCGTAGATCGCGTGATCGGCCCATGCTCCGACTGGTGCCAGGCTTGGGTCGATCCACCATCCCGAGTGGGTATTGTTAGGCCACGACCTGGGCAGCCCGGACGTCGCCACGTGGTAGTACGCCATCACTTTTCCGATGCCGCCGCGCTTCAGCAGCGCCTTGATCTGCGGGTTCACGCCCAGTCGCCCGAGTTGATCGAATGACCAGAACACCTTCTTCTGTGCCTCCGCCAACTCGATCAGCGCGTCCGCCTGCCGCAAGTTCATCGTCATCGGCTTCACGCATGCCACGTGCTTGCCGGCCTGCAGCGCCTTCCGGCACACAGCGACATTGTCCCGCGTATTCGAGAGCGAGCAGATGAGATCGACGTTCGGGTCGGCGATCACCGCGCCGAAGTTGGTCGTCGTGTAGTCCGCTTTGTTCTTCTCCGACACCTCCTTCAACCGCTTTCCGGACGTATCGGCGATCGCCACCAACCGCGTCGCCGGATTCTCATTCGCCTCTTTCAACGCGCCGAACGCCGTGTACCAATGGTCCAAACCCACAACCCCAATACCGATCTGCGTTGCCACCAATCACTCTCCTCGGGCTCAGACATGCTGTGAACCCGCACACCCATTCCGGCAGAGACGCTCCGCTCCTTCAGCGCGCATTCCGTGCGCCCCAGCAGGAGCAGGTCCTCGTTTTGCGAATTGTCTAGGGGTGTACCGCAGCGCGCCCGCACCCGTAGATGCCCGCCAAGCTCACCTCAGGCATCCTCCTCGCCACCGCGGGGGCCGCCGAGTTCGGGTCGGCGCGATCGCGCGCTGGCCCTTGAGAGGAGCGCAATAGCACCACCGTGCCCGACAGACCCAACTTTCTCCTCATCACCTCCGATCAGCAGCACTGGAGCACCCTCGGCTGCCTCAACCCCGAGCTCAGGACGCCGCATCTCGACCGCCTGGCCGCGGAGGGCACGCTCTTCACGCGCGCCTATTGCCCCAATCCCACCTGTACCCCCACTCGCGCCTCCATCATCACGGGCCAGTATCCGAGTCAGCACGGGGCGTGGACGTTGGGCACGAAACTTCCCGAGACCGCGCATACGGTCGGAGAGGACCTCCAGGCCGCCGGTTATGACACCGCCCTCATCGGCAAAGCACACTTCCAGCCGCTGGTGGGGACCGAGGAGTTCCCATCCATTGAGGCCAACCGCACCCCGCCCGGCCAGCCCACCATGCATGACCTCGACTTCTGGCGCGAGTTCCACGGCCCGTTCTACGGGTTCCGGCATGTCGAACTGGCGCGCAACCACACCGACGAGTTTCACGTCGGACAGCACTACGCGCTGTGGATGGAGGAGCAGGGCTGCGCAAACTGGCGCGACTACTTCCGCCCGCCGGCCGGGAACAACAACTCACAGCGCTGGCGCTGGCTCCTCCCCGAGCAATACCATTACAACCGGTGGATCGCGGAGCGTGCGAACGCCCTCCTTACTGAGTACGAGGTGAAGGGGCAGCCCTACTTCCTGTGGGCGAGCTTCCTCGATCCGCATCCGCCCTACCTCGTGCCTGAGCCGTGGGATACGATGTACGACCCGGCGAAGCTCACGCTCCCGCGCGTCACGCCCGGCGAGCACGACCACAACCCGCCACACTTCCAGCTCACTCAGCAGCATGATCCCGACTTCTCGCCCTGGCGCGAGACCGGCTATGCTATCCACGGCATGCACTCCCACCTCCAGGATCGGGAGGCGCTTGCCCGCGACGTCGCCACCTACTACGGCATGATCAGCCTCATGGACAAGTACATCGGTGAGATCCTCGGTCGGCTCGACGCGCTCGGCCTCGCCGAGAACACCGTCGTTATCTTCACTACCGACCACGGTCACTTCCTCGGCCACCACGGTCTAAACGCGAAGGGCCCTTTCCACTACGAGGACCTGATCAAGGTGCCGCTCCTCGTGCGTTGGCCGGAGCGCGTGCCTACCGGCGCGCGGTGCGGAGCCCTCCAGACGCTCGTCGATCTCGCCCCCACTGTCCTCAGCCTGATCGGCGCGCCCGTTCCCCACACCATGACTGGAGTCGATCAGTCCGCGGTCTGGCGCGGGGAGGCCGCCGCGGCGCGCGATCACGTCATCGTCGAAAACCGCCACGAGCCGACCGCGATCCACCTGAAGACGTATGTAGACCAGCGCTACAAGCTGACCGTCTACTATCAGCGGCGCTACGGCGAGCTCTTCGATCTCCAGACGGATCCCGGCGAGGTCCACAACCTGTGGGACGACGCATCTCACGCCGCACTCAAGGCCGAACTGCTGCAGAAGCTCCTCTTCGCTGAGATGGGCAAAGAGCCGCTGTGGATGCCACGGGTGTGGGGGGCCTAGCGAGCGATCGGGCTCGACGGTCTTTGTATGGATACAGCCTTCGCGAGCGGCCCCGGCCCGGAAGCGCGCGGCGTGTCAAGCGTTCACCAACACCACGCTCACGAGTGCTAACCCAAGTGTCGCGAACCACCCCGCCGACGCGCGCTCGCCGAAAAACGCCGCCGATACGATCGCCGCGCCGACGATCGACACAACGCTGCTGACGGTGAATGTGATCGCGGCAGGGAGAGCGCTCGCCGCCCCCCACGCCCACAGTCCGGTCACCGACCCGGCCGAACCGAAGATCCCCGCCGCCAACATCCACTTCAGCGGAATCCCACCTGGCCGCGTGACCACCGTCTCGCCCACGATCAGCAGTCCGAAAACCGCGTAGAGCAGTACGTAAAACAGCCCGCCGAAGTGATCCATGTAGCTTTGGTCCGGTAGATACGTCAGCGCCCCCAGGTACTTGACCATGATGGCGGTGCCGCTGCTCGCGACCAGTGTAAGCAGAAGGAGCAACCCATACGTCGCTCGGTCGGCGAAACGGCGGGTTCCAGATCCGGTTTCATTTTCGCCGTGTCCCTGCGCCAGCGAAGCGACGATGACACAGGCCACTCCTGCCGCCACTCCCAGGCATTGCACCGGCCGCAGGGCTTCGCCGAGGAAGACCCTCGCGTACGTGATGGTGACGATGAATCCCAATCCGACGGCACACCACAGCGGCGAGAGTGGGCCGCGGGAGAGCGCCAGCTTGATGAGCTTGATGGTGGCGTACTGGCTCACACCTACCGTGAGCCCGAGCACCCAGATCAGCGTCGGCGCGTTGAAGCCCTCCCCCGTCCGCAGAGCAAAGAACGCCGTGCCAATGACCGATATCACCAGCGCCACGTGCGTCGGCGGCACGCCCCTCGCCTGTCCCCATCGCCACGAAATGCCGAGACAGGCAAACCCGACACCCGAAAGCGTCGCCAGCCCGAATGCCCATGATGGATGGTGCAACAGTACAATGCCCTTTGCGATGATACCGACTAGACTTTCCGAGTACTGGACCCATCATCCTGCCCAGGCATGGCGCCTTCAGTCGCTTCCCCTGCCGGTAGCTCACCCCCAACGTCTCCGTCACCTGGCGCAGGGTCAGCCTCCCCTCCCCCACCTTCTGCAACAACTCGTAGCGTCGAATGTCCCGCTGACTCACGTGCAGTTCCGCGTGTTCCATGCGGCCTTCTTACCGCAGGGCTCTTATGAAGGGGACATTTTCGCTCTGCATTCTCAGGGGGACAGAATCGCTCTGCATCTACACAGCTGGAATGCGATCTTGCTACTTCCAGTGGGCCGGGCTATAATCGATACACTGACTATGTTGTGGAGTATGTAGATGCTTGCCTTCATTGGCGGACTTGGCATTCAGGAGATCGGCGTCATCCTCATCGTTGTTCTCTTGCTCTTCGGCGCGAAGAAGCTTCCCGAAATGGCGCGTTCCTTGGGACACGGCATCAAGGAATTTCGCAAGTCTGTGCGAGAGATCAGCGAGGATGTTGACGAGACCGAGACGAAGCCTTCGCCCAAATCGTCCTGAACGCACACGATAGGGGGCGACGGTCATGACTTGCCCGCAGTTCTCGCGCGAGCACAGCGATTGCTTGCTCCTACAGGAGGCTCCTCGCGATGACGAGGAGCGCGTCCCAGCCCCGACGGAGGAGGCGGCCAACCGGGCGCTATGTCTGGCCCCTCAGAATGGGTACCGGGACTGCCCTGTCTTCCGCCGTTTCCTGGCCGAATTGACCCCCCGCGCGCTCTGATTTCCCTCAGCGGAAGGCTTCGGCGGGAGCGGAATCCCTCAAGGCCTTGACATTCGCCTACGGCTTTGGTAATTTCCGGCTAGCTTCCTGCCCAAGCGGGCAAGCTGAGACGAATGGAGGTGCGTTGATGGCGAGGGGTAAGGTCAAATGGTTCAACGCCCAAAAGGGATACGGCTTCATTGAAGTCGAGGGCGGGCGCGACGTTTTCGTGCACTACTCAGCGATCAAGATGCCGGGATTCAAGACTCTCGAAGAAGGGCAGCAGGTCCAGTTTGATCTTCTGGATGGCGAGAAAGGCCCCCACGCAGAAAACGTCCTCCCAGCGTAGTAGTGGTAATAGCAAGTTGCGCTGATTTCCGCCCCGGCGAATCCCTTCGCCGGGGCGGGCTTTTGCATCCGGCGTGATGCACACGGGGCATGGCCTTCGTTCACCATCCCTGGTCGTACGGCGCTCGAGCCACTCCGTGCTCGGTCACAATGCCTGTGATCAACTCCGCGGGCGTAACGTCAAAAGCGGGGTTGAAGACGTCGGCACCGGCCGGCGCGAATGAGTGGCCACGGAACCCCCGCACTTCCTCAGGATCGCGCTCCTCGATTGGGATCTGCGCTCCGTCCGCGATGCCCAGATCAACCGTCGACATGGGCGCGGCAATGTAGAATGGAATGCCGTGGTGCTTTGCCAGCACTGCCAGCGAGTACGTCCCGATCTTGTTCGCGGTGTCGCCATTTCGGGCGATGCGGTCCGCGCCGGCAATGACGACATCGACCATGCCGCGCCGCATGCATGCTCCGGCCATGCTGTCGGCGATCAGGGTGGCCGGGATCCCTGCCTGCATCAGCTCCCACATGTTGAGGCGCGCGCCCTGCAGTAGCGGCCGCGTTTCGCACGCCAGCACCCTGACCGGATTCCCTGATAGGTGGGACGCGACGATCACTCCCAACGCGGTGCCTTCCCCCCCGGTGGCAAGCGCCCCAGTGTTGCAGATGGTCAGGACGGTGGCGCCCGTCGGAATCACGGCCCGTCCGTGTTCGCCAATGAGGCGGCACGTCTCGGCGTCCTCGTCATGAATCGCGACCGCCTCCTTGATCAGCTCTGCCGCGCTCGCGCCGGCTGCCAATCTCCCCACCATCCGGTCGATCGCCCAGAACAGGTTCCGCGCCGTCGGGCGCGTCGCCCTCAGCGTCTCTGCAGCTTCGAGCACGATGCTCCTGCCGGCAGCGCCCTGGGCGGCAAGCGCGATTCCGTAAGCCGCAGTGACCCCTATGAGAGGCGCACCGCGGACGCGAAGGCTACGGATTGCTTCCGCCACTTGGTCCACGTGCTCGCACCGCAGGTAGACCTCTTCCTGTGGCAGCCGAGTCTGATCCAGGATCACCACGGTGCCATTTTCCCATCGTACCGGCCGGATTTGGCCCCCAGCCATGAACTTCTGCCTTTCCTCCGAGCGTCCAACAGCCATATAATAGCATAATGGCTCTACGCCCTGTTCCCATGGCCTATCGGCGATGCTGATGCAGAGATGCCCCAACTGCGGGGCCGACAACAGCGTCAAGCGGGAGACCTGCTATCATTGCCAGCAGGCACTGTCTGCTCCTGTCGAGCAGACAACGTCCGCGGCCGCCTCTCGGTGGGAGGCGATTGATCTGGGGAAACCCGGGACGCGGCAGCTTCGCGGCGGCACCGAGACGGCCGCTAACGATGCCGCACCCGCCCGGGAGCAATCGCGCAGCTACATGCCGACCTTCCGCCGGCCGCTGAAGCATGTGCGCCGGATGGGGCTCTTCTTCCGCGAACTCCACACGCTCACTCGCTCCGGAATCACCATCGCGCACGCGTGCCAGGAGCTGTCGCGCCGGGATGCCGGCGGCCTCGGCCGGCTCGCGGGTGATATGGCGGCGGCGGCCGGGCAGGGGCAGCCTATCTACACCGTCATGGAGAAACACCCGGACCTCTTCTACCCGTGGCACATCGGACTCATTCGCGCCGCCCAGGAAGGCGCCTATCTGCCGGAAGCCTTTGACCAGATCGCTCGCGGGTACGAGGTCGAATGGGAGACGCGCTCGGTTCTCTTATCGCGTCTCGTATTCTACGTGTTCTTCGGCCTGCCGCCGATCCTCATATTGATCCCGCTCCTGCTTATGCTCAACCAGCCGATCCCCAAGGAAGGCTGGGTACCGCAGTCCGTGCTCCAGGCCGTGGCCTACTACTTCCGCAGCGTGTCGCTGCCGATAGTGGTGGCCCTGATCGCGCTTGCCCTGATCTGGCAGGCCGTGTCGGCGACCGCCTGGTTCCAGGGGATCCAGCAGCGAATCGTGATACGATTGCCGGTGATCGGGGGAGTCGCCCGCGCGGCCGCGCTCGAGCGATACCTGGGCACGCTCGGACTGCTCCTGCGAGGTGGTATTCCGGTCACCACCGCGGCGGCGGAGGCGGCTGCGGCAGCAGGGAATGTGTCGCTGACGCCCAGGCTGATGACAGTTGGGCCTGCGGTGCAGGATGGAATGGCTCTGGCTCTGGCGCTCGAGAACACAGGGGTGTTCGACCGCGATACCCTGAATATGGCCGCTACGGGTGAGGTCTCCGGCTCCCTGCCAGACATGCTCTCGCGGGCGGCCGCCTACTACAGGGAAGGACACGAGATCAAGCGCCGCATGCTGCTGCGAGCGGCTGGAGTGGCATTTGGCGTCTTCTGGCTCTGCCTCGTCGGCGCGATCGCCGCGATCGGGCTGAAGGTCTACTTCGATTTCGCCTTCCGAGTGATGGACTGGATGATGGAATAGGGGCGCCTATGAAACTGGACATCGGCGACATGTGCTTTGCCTGCGGCCAGAAGAACCCGATTGGCCTCAAGCTGGCCTTTCATCTCGATGGTGACGAATATGTAACGACGTTCCAGGTGAGGCGAGAACACCAGGGGTGGGCCGGCATCGCTCACGGGGGTCTCGTCGCGACAGTTCTCGACGAGACCATGACCCGATTCTTGTGGGAGAAGGACATCAACTCGGTCACGGCTCGGCTGCAGGTCCGCTATCGCCACCCTATCCACGTCGGCGACCTCCTCGAGATTCGCGGGAGAATCGTCCGCTTGCGCCCGCCGCTGATCGAGATGGCGGCTGTCGCGACCGCGAACGGCGTTATCGTGGCGGAGGCGACGGCGAGCAGTATGAAGCTGTAGCGCCTTCGCCGCAGGAGTGACGCTATTCTCCCTGAGGCAGTTGCCGCGAGCGCAGATGATCGAGGACGCTCGAAAGACCCGGCGCCATGAGCAGGCGCCATCTGCCTAAGAGGGGTCGCGATTACGCGCCTGTGGGCGCACATCCGCCCATCGTTGCCGGTCCATCACCATGCGCACCTCCGAACCACTATACACGCGCGGTTCGTGAACGGCGGCGGTGATCCTGAAGCCCACCTTCTGATAGCAGCGCAGCCCACGTCGGTTGTCCTGATGACAGCTTAGCCGGACTTCCTTCATGCCCAGGGCGGCGAACGCAAATTCGACAAGCACCCCCGTGGCCGCGGTCCCGTAGCCCTTATCCCACGCCTGCTTCTCGCCGATCATGATGCCCAGGAACGCGCATCCCGCTTCGTAGTCTATCCCACGAAGCCCGCACGTACCGATGCTACGCCCATGCTCATCCTCGATCATGAACACCCGCTGCTGTGTCTTGTCCGCGATCACGCGGGCTATCCACGCCCGTTCCGCCTCGATCGTCGCCGGGGGCTGTAGCAGACCGAGATAGCGGGTCACGTCCGAATCGCTCAGCCACTTGTAGCATCGCTCAGCGTCTGATGTGCGTATCGGCCTGAGCTTCACAACTGCCATGATTCAGCCAGTTCTGCCGAGTCTACGCCCGCCCCTGTGTGATCGTCATGGCACCTGCGCGGCGTTCGGCGCAATGATCTCCTCTGTCGTACACGGCGGGACGTGCTTTACACCATCTCTTCGGTTTCCGTATAATAACGTTCGCTGCCCACTGAACTGAAAGCGAGGCACTTGATGCAGTTCTCGGCATATCGCTGCGCGCCCTACCGCGTGCTTCCCCGATCGCTTCTCATCGCTGCTCTCTTGGCCTTTGCGCTCATGCTGCCATCGGCAGGCTGGGCGCTTCGTCTGCCTGAGGCGAAACCCGCTCCTCGCGTGCAGGTGCATACTCTCTGGAACCCGGACTACATCTGCCTCTCTGCGAAGGTTCCCGACACCATGCTGACCGGATCGAGTGTCAGCCCCATGTCGGCTCCGCAGCAAGACGACGCTATCGAGTTCGATTTCGAAGTGGCGGTCGCGACCGGTCGTGAAGCGCACCGCCTCATCATCAGCTGCGCCGGCGGGATGACCGTTCTCCTCAGAGATGCCTCCGGACGATGGCGGCCGGACCCATCGTGGATCACCGGGACGCAGACGGTCAAATACGCCGTCTCCATCGAAGGGACGCTGAACAACCCCGCCGACGTGGACACTGGATACACGGTGGAATGCGCGATCCCCTGGAAGTTCCTGGGAGGCGAGGCGCCGGTCTCCAAGGAGATCGGCTTCAATGTCATCTGCTGGCAGCAGGGAGAGAACGAAGGTCCGGTAAGCTGGTCCCAGACGGTGACGTCTGAGCAAGAAGCTGGAGACTCCGGCCGCTGGGGCAGGATGCTGATCGCCCCGAACTCCACTCTTGCCACGGCCGAGGGGAACTGGATCCCATGTCCGTTCGGACGCATGCCGTTCATAGACGGGAAGCTGACCGCTGAAAAATGGATGACTGCAAGCACGTTGATGTTCGACCTGCCTCAGCCGAAGGTCGCCCCGGTCACCACTGCCGCGAAACAGGCCGACGTCATCGGCACGCTGCTGGCGATCTACCGCTACGACTGGCAAGGTGATCCATTGCGGCCGGGGGCGCATCTGTGGCTGGCTGGCGGTGCCCCGTCGACGAGCGATCAACCCAGGGAGGCCGCGGGCCCCTGGTACAGCTGGGAGCGGGTTGCCTGGCATCGCTCTCAGCTCAACGAGATCCAGCGCGGCGGGATCGATATCGTCATGGCGAAGTATCGGGGCGATGACGAGGCACGTCGGACGTGGGCACGAACCGGTCTGGATCGGCTCTCGGAGGCGCTGAAGCAGATGCGCGCCGAGGGCCGCAGCTATCCGCTGGTCGGCATGATGCTCGACACCGCGCCTCTCGCCGGAGTTGACTTGAAGTCTGACGAGGGAAAGCGCTTGGTGTACGGGATGATCCGGGACTTCTACCTCCACGTCTCTCGCGAGTTCTGGGCTGAAATCGGTCTGCGTCCGAGGCAGGCCGGAGGCGGCGCGCCGGTTCTGCTTGGTGAGCCGGACGCGCTCGCGGACTGGGATGGCAGTTTCCTTGCCTATGCGCAGGAGCGCTTCTCCCACGATTTCGATGGGGCGAAACTGGTCTGGCTCGGGAGTAGCCAATGGCGGACGCGCGGGGCAGAAGGCTTCTACGCGTACGTGCGTCTCCCCGGCACCGTCGGCGTGACCCAGGAGGGCGCGGGGGGCGCGAGCACGATGGCGGTCTCTCCCGGCTACTGCCCGCCGCCAGGCACCATCGCTGATGTTCGCCCTCGCCGCGACGGCCGGGCGTATCGATCAGATTGGCAGCGCGTGCTGGCGACCTCGCCGGAACTCGTGGTGCTGAATAGTTGGAACGATTTCGCCGATGCGAATGAGCTCGCGCCGTCGCGGCAGTATGGTGTCACGTTCGTTGACATGACTCGTTACTTCGCGGCTCGTATGGGGAGCAAGCAGCCTCACGCCGTTCGCCTGAAGAAACAGGCTGTTCCGGATGTGCTGCTGCCCGGAACGGACTATCGGGTGGAGCTCCTATTGGAGAACGTGGGTACTAAGGATCTGAGCACCGGCCGGCGCATTACTGCTGATTTCCGCATCGTCCGCCGGCCCGACGGGAAGGTGATGCTCTCGAAGGTAGGGGCGCAGGATCTCAGTATCATGGCGGGCCAGACACTACGCGTGCCGGTAGTGATCTCAACGAAGGATGACCGCGGCAACCCGCTCGCCCCGGGAGAGTACCTGTTCTCGCTGGTTGCGATGCGTAGCAGCCTTGCCTATCTGCGCTCTGAGCTATTCGCGAAGCCGATGGCGGAGCTGACAGTTCCTTTCACCGTCGGCACGCCGCCGGCGCGTCGTTTCACGGTCGTGAGTACGTCGCTGCCGTCTACCATCGAGTCAGGTGGAAGTGAGCAGGTGGTAGTGAGGATTCGCAACGACGGTGCGGCGGTCTGGCGGGCCGCGAGCACCGCGCTGTCATATCGCTGGCTGAAGCACGATGACGATCTCGGCTCATCCAACGCGGAAGCCGTGCTCTGCGACGGGCCGCGCGCGAGGCTCCCAAAAGACGTGCCACCGGGCGAGATCGTGTCGATCGTGATCCCGGTTGCCGCCACCCAGCCTGATGGCAGCGCGCTCACGCCGGCCCGAGACGGCGATCTCTGGCACTATCGGGTGCAGTGGAACCTCGTGGATAAGGACGGTTGGTTCCCGAACGACAGCGCCCGTTCGGAAGCTCTCGCCATCATCGCCACCGACCGCGGCGTACATTTCGATTCGGCCGCAACGCCCACGGAGATGCAGGCGGGCAAACGAGGTGCAGTCGACGTCGTCGTCGGCAACGCTGGTCAGCGACCGTGGAAGGCTGC
>JBEKKD010000039.1:0-15363 GCA_050010895.1 Armatimonadota bacterium | reverse complement strand
CGTCATCCTTCGCCGGGCAGGTCGGGGCTCCTCTATTCCGCGCACATTCCGCGCACAACCATCCGGCAGAGCCGAGCAAGCCGGTATGGAACGCTCGCACGGAGTCGCTATTGGGTCCGGCCGAGCAGGCTGCTCAGCCCGAATGGCTCGGGACGCGGGCAGCCGCTCTCGAGATGCAGATGATGCTCTTGGGTGGAGGCATCGTGCACCGCGTGCATGATGTCGAGCACGTGGTACATCAGGTCGCCGCTGGCGCGCGGTGATCGACGGGCCTTGATCGCTTGCGCCATTTCCGCGACACCGAGTCCGCGGCCCCAGGCCGGGAATCCTTCGGGCAGGCGGGTCTCTCGCGGCTCGCCCTTGCCGGGCACGAGGGTCACTGTGCCGGTGTACGCGTTCGGATCATTGGTGACAAGAGTGCCTTCGCTGCCGTAGACCTCCAGGCGAGGGTGATAGCCCGGCACTTCGGCGGTGGTTGTGATCACGCCCACGCACCCGGCAACGAAATCGAGAACGCCGGAGATGTTGCCGGGCCGGGTGACGCGGTACGTTTTCCCGTAATCCGGTGAATCCGATGGATAGGGCTTCTCGGCGAAGGGCGTCTGTGCCGAACCGGTGACGCGCCGAACCGGTCCGAGAAGCGACACCATCGCTGTCAGATAATACGGGCCCATGTCGAACATTGGACCTGTGAAGACATTGTAGTAACGCTCGGAGCCGTGCCCGGCGGCCAGCAGCGCTTGAGCGGTGATGGGCGTGCCGATAGCGCCCTCATCGATCAGCCGGCGGCACGCCTGCAGACCTTCGCCCAGGAACGTGTCGGGTGCCCCTGCGAACAGCAGGCCGCGGCGCGCCGCGGCGTCGATCATCTCCTTGCCCAACTGGCGGTTCATGGAGAGGGGCTTCTCGCAGAACACGTGCTTGCCGGCAGCGAGAGCGGCCATACTCACTTCGTGGTGTTGAGCGGGCATGGTGAGGTTGACGACGATCTCGATCTCCGGGTCGGCGAGCAGATCTTCGGTAGTGCACACTTTCGGGATGCCAAACTCGGCGGCGCGCTTCTGAGCGCGCTCGGCGATGAGATCGGAGCAGGCAGCCACCTGGACCACTTCTGACAGCATGCCCGTAAGGTTCTTGAGGTAGCTGCCACTGATCTCGCCGCAGCCGATGATGCCGACCTGGACTGGTTTCACGTGTGTCTCTCCCGAATGGATATGGGCGGGAGGTTCCATTCGGACGGGCATGTCCCTCTTCGCAGCAAGGCAAGCGCGTCGCTCTGCCGACGTTCACCCAAGAAGCAAGGGCGAAAGTCATCAGGGAGTGATGGTGAAGCCAGGTTGGCGAGGTAGCTCTTGGAAGACTCCCGGCGCGTGTTCCACGCTCACAACCAGGCTGTATGAGCCTGACGGTAAGCCGGCGGGGATCTCCCAGGCGACCGCGTAGTACGGGACGCCCGACGATCGAGCCGCGTCTCTGGCAGTCGCAAGGTCCACATCTGTGAGAGAGCTCGTGCCCCTGCAGGTCACTGGCCCCTGCAACTCGAAGCGCACATCGAACGAGCCATCACCTGCCGCCATCGCCGGGTCGAAACGCGCGGCGTCGAAGACCACATACGCGTATCCCGGAGCAGATGCCAACCCGCTGGGGCGTGAAGACCACCCCTGATAGTTCACCGCTGTCGGGTTGACTGAGGTTACGGCCGGGCCCCCGAGCACCACAGGCGTGCCCGCAGGCGCGACGAAGGCCCGCCACACGTACACCGCCATCTGGCTCCGGTCCACAGACTGCTCGGGCCGATAGGTGTTGTCCGGGAAGCCCTGGGCTATGTTGTGGGCTGCGCAATACTCGATCTCGTTGTAGGCCCAATAATCGGCGGGGACATCGCTGAACGTTGGGGTCGCCGGGCCCTCTGGAACCTGCATCCCGCCGACCAGCCCGCGGGATATGTACACCGCCATCGCATCTCGCGTCACGATCGACGTGGGCCGGTACGTCCCGTCGTCGAAGCCCTTCACCACGCCGGCACGTGCCAGGCCCTCTATCTCCGCCCACGCCCAGTCCGTCGAGCTGACGTCGGTGAATAGCCCCTGGTATGGGCCGGTGGGCAGCTTCAGGGCGCGCAGTAGGTAGACCGCCATAGCATCTCGCGCCACCGCGATCCCCGGACGATAGGTTCCGTCCTCAAAACCGTTGACCACCATCGGTACCCGCCCCGCGAGTTCCTCGATATGGAACCGCGCCCACGAGGCGTCGTCCCCCAGGTCGGGCTGGATATCGGAGAAGCGGCTGATCACCACCTCCTGGGAGGTCAGGCTCCCGGTCCACGGAACATCCCCCCGAGCGAACTGCCACGCGCAGTCGAGGGCGCCGACCAGGCCTGGCGCCGTTGACGTTACCGGGGAATGATAGCTCAGCGTCGTCAGCGGCGGGGCCACCGCGGAGAAATCAAACGTGTACGACGCCCCAGGTGAGACATCTGCATCCAGTGGCAGAGAAACGAGGCCCCATCGATCCATGCCAGCCTCGGCCTGGAGATGGTATCCCTGATCGGGCTGCCAACTGAACGCGTCGAGATTGCGATAGGTGATGGACACGTCAGTGGACTGGTCCCACGTCAGACTGAGAGGCAGCGGCTTCGCCGACGCCTCACTGGCCCCCGGCGGTATGGACTCAACGATCAGAGTAACAGAGGCTGCGCCTGTTATCGCGTCTGGAGCATCGCAGGTCGCTGCCGCGACGATGGCGATATTCAGATCAGCGCCTGACAAGTTCTCGGGGGCGAGGTACAGAGGGCTCGGAACGGCGGCGGAGGGCAGAAAGACGCCGCCTGCCCCGCTGTCAGACCAGGCCCAGGCCGCGATGCCGCGATCTCTGCTGTCGACGGCCGATGCACTCAGGTGCGCGGCAGCCTCGGAGGCTACTGTGGTCGGAGCGGCCGAGACAGCGACCGAAAGAGTGTGTGGCACCGGCTGCACCGTCAGCGTAGTCGTGTCGCTGGCGTGAAGTGGTTCCGGGCCACTGCAGGTCCCGGTCACAACAAGAGCGATGATCTCGTCAGTATCCGCACGGTCCACAGGAGCCGTGTAGCTGGGGTTCTGCACGCTCGCGGAGGGTGAGAAGCCTCCGCCCGCCCCGCCGTCGGTCCAGGACCAGGACGCCACTCCGTGGTTATGGCTGTCACTCGCCGTCGCGGACAACGCGGAGATCCCGCTGGACGGGACCGTGGCAGGATCGGGCGTGCCGGCCGTCACCGAGAACGTGTGCGCGACCGGATGCACCGTGAGCGTCGTCGAACCGATGCCGCTCGCCGGGACCGGTCCATTGCAGGTAGCAGCCACCGTCAGGGTGATGGTTTCATCGCTGTCGGTGCGATTGGCAGGGGCGGTGTAGCTTGGGTTCTGTACGGCTGCAGAAGGTGAGAAGCTGCCGCCTGCTCCCCCGTCGGACCAGGACCATGAGGCGATGATATGGCCGATATGGCTGTCCGTCGCTGTTGCCGACAGGCTCGCGCTGCCCCCGGAGGCGATCGCGCTGGGGGTGGCAGACGCGCTGGCCACGACAACGTGTGCCACCGGCTGCACAATCAGCGTCGTCGAGCCGCTGGCGGTTGCGGGAGTTGGGCCGTTGCAGGTGGCAGTCACGGTCAGGGTGATGCTTCGGTTGCCGTCTGTGGTGTTCGCTGCAGGGGTGTAGGTCGGGCCTTGAACCTTCGCGGACGGCGCGAAGACTCCGCCTGCGCCGCCATCCGACCAGGACCAGGAGGCGATAGTGTGGCCGGTTCGGCTGTCCGTCGCGGTCGCTGACAAACTCGCGCTCGCACCCGATGCGACTGTGCCGGGCGACGCCGACGCGGTGACAGTGAGAACGTGCGCCACCGGCTGCACTGTCAGCGTCGTCGAGCCGCTCGCGGTCAGAGGACTCGGTCCGTTGCAGGTAGCCGTCACTGTCAAGATAACGGCCTCATCATTGTCGGTGCGGTTCGCCGGCGCCTGGTAGGCGGGCGCCTGCACGTCCGCCGAGAGCGAGAACGTCCCGCCCGCGCCACCGTCGGACCACGACCAGGACGCGATCTGGTGCGGGCCGCTGTCGGTAGCCACCGCGCTCAGCGTCGTGCTTCCCTCCGATGCTACTGTGGCCGGCGCGGCTGAGGCGGTGACAGTCAGCGTGTGCGGAACCACCGTCACGGTGACGGTATCGCTCTCCGTCTGGATGCCGCTGTCCGTCACAGTCAATGTGTACGTGGTCGTGGCGCCCGGCGATGCCGCCGGTTGAGCTGCGGTTGGGTGGTCGAGCCCGACGGTCGGCGACCAGGAGTAGGTGTACGGGGGCTGGCCGCCAGTGGCTGTGCCCTGGAGAGTGACTGAGTCACCCGGCGTGATCGTCCACCCGGGTCCTGCGTCGACGACCAGCTTCGGGATGACGATCACACTCACTGTGTCGCGGTCCGTTCCGCCCTTGGCGTCAGTCACAGTCAGCGTGTACAGCGTCGTGCTATCGGGCGAGGCAGTGGGATGGCTGGAACTGGGATTGTTCAGTCCCGTCGTTGGCGACCACGAATAGTGGTATGGGGTGGTTCCGTTGGAAGCTGACCCGGTGAGCGAAGCTGACTGACCGTCGATAATCGTCTGATCGGGGCCGGCCTCAGCGATCACCGTGGAAACCGCTGTGTACGTGTACCCCAGCCCTTTCACCCCGTCGATGATGTCCTTGAGGTAGCTGATGTCCAGATCGGGGTGAAAATAGGCGCTTGCCCACCCGTCCCGCACCACCAGGTTCTTCTGGGCCGCTGTGACGATATCCGCCGGAAGATGCGGGGGATAGTCATAGAAGGCCTCTAGCTCGACGTCGCCCAGGTTCTCAGGCGATATCCTCTGCCCATAGATATCGCGCTCTATCACGTAGGGGAAAAACTGACCGAGGGATTCCGAACCGTCCGCCGTGAAGTACAGAACGCGGCCGGAGGTGAGATTGAAGTTCTTTCCGAACTCGATCGAGTCCAGTGCCGAGGCAGTATAGTGCGGGGTCTCCCAGGCAACGGGAGTGAATCCGGATGCGGCCAGCTCCGCGATCGACTGATCGATGCGGCCGTCCGCCCAAGCGACCGAATCCTCGGGCAGCGGGCCGATCAGTTCAGTCTCGTTCAATGTCGCATTCCACACGGACCGGAAGAACTCGCAGTCGTCGCCTGTCATGCCATCGTAGGGATTCGCGGTGCTATCGTACTGATGCGTGTAGCCGTGGGCGAAGATTTGGCCGCCGCTCTGCACCATGTGGCGCAGGGCGTTCTTGACGCCCGATGACTGCGAAAGAAAGACTTCCGAGGGAGGGCCGGCAGCGCCCAGTGGGTCGTTGAACACCGGGATCGTAGCCACCTCGAAGGGGGCTTTCTCGGAGGCGAGGTAGTCGGCCACACTGGTCAGATCAGTCGGGTCCGAAGCAGGAGACACATCCTCGATCCGGATCAGCGCCTGGTGACTGGGCGCATGGTCGATCCCGACGATATCGTGGATGAGATCGCAGAACACGAGATAGCGATCATCCTCGGACGCGTAGCTGAACGGAGCGTCGGCCCAGTACCACAGATTCCCGGACTGCACCACGTATGGCCACGAGACCTCCGGCTGAGTGTCCGTGGCCGGACGGTCAGCGACGGCCTTCACTTCTGCGAGGGTAGGATCGAGGATGACGGTCGCGCCAATATCCGGGTCCTGCAGGTCCTTCGTCAGGGATTCGCCTTTGTACTGCACCTCCGGGAACCCGGAGTCGTCCATGCCGGCGAACTGGAACCCATAGCGTGCGGTGAAACTGGGATCCCAATAGCCGGTGCTGTCCCAGGCAATCTGCCAGAGATTGTATTTGAACCAGCAGACGGTTCGCTCCGTTGCCCTCACGTCGGAGAGGAAGCTGTCGGGCAACGGGACCGAATACGAGTCCCCGAGGTAGAATGTGACCGCGTAGTTCTCGATGTCGCCGGCGGAATAGCTCCCGACCGGTTTCATGTCATAGGCCATCGGGAAGTGCCCGAGCAGATTGGCGACCTGGATGGCGTGAAGCTCGCCGATCCATGGGTCCGGATCGCCGGTGTCGTACAGGATGAGCGCGCGGACGGGGGGTGGGCTCGACGCCCGCAGTCCCGGGGCTGCACACAGGAGCAGGGCCAGGCAGCCCAGCAAGGCCATGCCGGGCCATGTTCTCCCTGTGGTCTTGCATCTCGAGGCGCTGTGATCGATCAACCGCCGTCCTCTGCCGCGCTGACGCCCCGCTCGTCGCACACATCCCCGGCATATAAAATCCTAACCCATTCATTCAGCAGTGTTGCGCTCCAGTCCTGTCCCGATGGGTGACCCCATCGCCTGTCATTCCGCCCCCGCTTTGGGGTCACACCCCTGCCCGACGATGCTCTGGTCCAGCGGTCGCCTGTTGTGGTAGCATGCACCAGTTGCAGGAAGGCGAACCGCGTGATGCCAAAGGGCGGCAACAGACACGCCAGTGGTCTACGACAGACACTCAGCTATCTGGGTCCGGGATTCATCGTGGCCGTGGGGTTTGTCGACCCGGGAAACTGGGCCACGAATGTCGCCGCCGGATCGGATTTCGGCTACGATCTCCTCTGGGTCGTCACCCTCAGCACTCTGATCCTGATCCTCTGGCAGCATATCTCCGCTCATCTCGGCATCATGAAGGGCAAGTGCCTGGCGGAAGCCGTGCATGAGCACATGAGGCCGCTCGCGACGGCTGTCTATGGCATCACGGCGATGCTGGCCTGTGTGGCGACGGCGGCGGCCGAGATCCTGGGGGCGGCGATCGGGCTGTACGTTCTGCTGCGCATCCCGATCACCGTTGGCGCCATCGCTGCCGCCGTCGTCGTTGGCGTGATCACCTGGTCGGAACGCTACCGTCCGCTGGAGAAGGTCATCGTCGCCGCCGTCGCTCTCATCGGGCTGTGTTACCTGGTGGAGCTGTCCTTGGTCAAGCCCGATTGGGGGCAGACAGGGCTCCACCTCGTTGTTCCCAAACTGAGTTCTCAGAGCATCGTCATCGCCACGGCCGTTCTGGGCGCGGTGGTGATGCCGCACAACATGTACTTGCACTCCGAGGTCATTCAGAGCCGCCAATGGAAGGCGGAGTCTGAAGCAGAGACACGTCGGCTGCTGCGTTTTGAGTTCGTAGACACACTGCTGGCGATGCTGTCAGGACTGGCGATCAATGCTGCCATGGTGATCGTAGCGGCCGCAGTCTTCCACCGGCACGGCATCCATGTCAGCGAACTCCCGCAAGCGGCTGAGACATTGCGGCCCCTCGCGGGGCCGCTTGCGAGTCTGCTCTTCGGCATTGGCCTTGTGCTGTCGGGTGGGGCGTCCGCGGTCACCGCGTGTATTGCTGGAGGCACCACCTTCAGCGGATATCTGGGGAAGAGCACCGAGCTCCGCAGCCCGCCATTCAGAGCGGGCGTGCTGCTCACCCTCATCCCCGCCTGCGGGGCCATCCTCCTGGTTCACGATACGTTTCGCGCGCTCATCGCCAGTCAGGTCTGCCTGAGCGTTCAGCTTCCTTTCACCATGCTCCCGCTCTTCCTACTCACGACGAGTAGAAAGGTGATGGGCCGGTACGCGAATAGCTGGGCGGAGAATCTAGGCATGGTGCTGACCGGCCTGCCAACCCTCCTTCTCAATGGACTGCTCATATGGCAGAGCGAATTCACGATACATCGCGGGGGAGATCAGAGACGCGGCGGCATCGCCGGCCCCGATCATGGGCGCATCGGTCTGGAGCTGGGCGCGGGCGAACTCGATCACTATGCTCGTCATGAACTCGAGGATGCTGTGGGCGAGCGCTGGTTCGAGCACGAGCATCATCATGAACTCCGACAGCCCACAGGCCGAGCAGGCCTCGGCGAACGGCATGTCGATCCAGCCAACGACGAGGCACTCATCTCCGGCCGAACGGGACAGCTCCGCTACCGCAGCGACTCGATCGGCCATGCGGCTGCCGGTCTGCGTCGGGTCCGGCCGGGGAAGCCACGCGAGGTCGGACCGACCCGCAATCAGGGGCCTGTGGGCATAGGGGGGTTTGTCGTCCGGGAATGCCATCTCGGCGCCGAGATCGGCGACGATGCGAAAGGCGTCAGAGCAGGCCGTGATAGCATCGAGACCATAGCGCTCGCGAACCTGCAACTGCGCCTGCGCCAGCGCGCTGCCATTGGTCGCGTACTCACGGTACGAGATGCCTGCGCGATCGGCCGCCAGAAGCATCAGCAGCGGGAAGACGGGCACGCGGTCGGCCACATCGCCGCGGATAGCAGCGAGACAGCGAGCTTTGCTTGTCATCTCATGCTTCTCCGGCAAGTGCATTCCTCTTGTGCGTCGAAGGTCCGCACCAGCGTGCCGCGTTTCCAGGCCAGGGATGGGCTATCCTGCTCATGGCGGCAGAGAGAAGGACGGGGGCGGGGCAGGCCGAATTGAGGCGATGCAGCCGCGGACGACAGAGCAGGCACCGGAGCACTGATGAGCTACGAGATCGGGAAGGCGGCGCTGAACCTGGAGTGGACTGAGCGCGTGGCGCGCTTCGAGTATATGAGCAATTGGGAAGTGGTGAGACACGTCACCGGCAAAGACCCGAAGCGTAGCCCCGAAGCGTGGAGCGAGTTCAACCAGGCGCTGCATCTCGATCTCGACTGGCGCACGGATGACGGCCCAACCGGTTGGGCCGACCGTGGCCGTGTCACCGATATGGGCCATGCGATATGGTTGGAGGACGCATCCGATTTCCGCCCGATGAGGCCGTCGCCGTTCACGAGCGTCGACGAAGTGCTCGCGTTCAGCGCGGTCCGGGAGTACGGGCTGCCGGATTTCGGCGATCTCGTGGACTACTACGAGCGAGCGTGGCGACGGAAGCAGGAGGCGACCGATCAGGTCGTTACGGGCGGCTACTACAAGACCATGGTCTCGGGTGCGATCCAGGCATTCGGCTGGGAGATGCTGTTGGCCGCCGCCGGCGAGGATCCGGAGCGATTCGGCGAGGATGTCCTGGGGTCGTTCTTCGAACTGTCTCTGCATCACTTCAAGGCCTGGGCGGAGACGTCGGTGGAGTTCTTCATGTGCCACGACGACATGGTATGGACGCGCGGGCCGTTTATGAGGCCGGAGTTCTACCGCAGATACATCTTCCCGAGGTACGAGGAGCTGTGGCGGCCGCTGAAGTCGGCGGGCAAGCGAGTGTTGTTCACGGCCGACGGCACCTACGACATGTTCCTGGACGATCTGATCGAAGCCGGCGCGGACGGGTTCTGTTTTGAGCCAACGAACGATCTAGAGCTGCTGGTGGGAAAGTGCGGCAAGACTCATGCGCTCATCGGTGGCGCGGATTGCAGGACGCTCACGTTCGGCACAAAGTCGGACATTGAGAAGGAAGTGCGCTGGGTTCTCGATACGACCAGAGGCTGCCCGGGCTTCCTCTTTGGCGTGGGAAACCACTTTCCGCCGAACATCCCGCTGGAGAATGCGCTCTTCTACTTCGATCTGATCGAGGAGTTGGGATGGCGCGGGCGCTAGATGGCCAGACGGCTCCCGTCGGAGCCGAGGGGTCGCAGTGAGCGCACAAGTCCCTGGTGAGGCGGTTCTACACTTTCCCTCAGGACGGCAGCCGAACGGGATGAGATGGTGGTGGAAATGAGCAGACTCGATGATCTTCGAGCGGCGTTCGAATGCCGGCAGCCCCAAGGAGGGGTTCCTCTGTGGGAGCTTGAGTTCCACCTTTGGGACGAGGCGTCGGGCAAGCATGTCGTCCTCGGTCAGGAATTCCAGGACCTGTCGGCCGCCGAGCAGGAGCGGGCGCTCTCCAGCAACGCGGAGATCATCGTGTCGGTATGCAGGGAGTTCGGCTTTGCCGGACTGACGCCGCCCGGCGGTCTCTGGGAGTGGGCTCCGGGAGTGCTGGCATACTACGTGCTTCCCGAGCAGGCACGGTGGGAACAGCTACGCATCCTGCGCGAGATGGCCCCGCAGGATCTGATGCTCATCAGTGGCAGCGGCGGAGTGATCGTGCCGCCGTCACAGGGCTATGAGGAGTTCGCTTACCGGCTGTACGACGCGCCGGACGAGATCGAGGAGATGGCCAGGCAGACGCGCGACCGAGGGATCGAGGCAGCAAAGAGACTGCGGGATGCGGGATGCGGGGCCGTGTATGCCGCGGCCGACATCGCCGACAACCATGGGCCCTACTTCACACCAGCGCAGATGAAGAGGTTCGTGCTTCCGTACATGCACGAGTGGGCCGAGGGCGTGAGGGCGCTGGGGCTCTATGCCATCCTTCACAGCGATGGAAACCTGACGACTGTGCTCGATGAGCTGGCCGAGAGTGGCCTGAGCGCGCTGCAGGCGATCGATCCCATCGCCGGGATGGATATCGCTGCGGCCAAGAGGCAGGTGAGGGGCCGCATCTGCCTCTGCGGCAACATCGACTGCGGACTGCTTCACTTCGGTCCCCCGGCGAAGGTATACGAGACGACGACGGAGGCGCTGACGAACTGTAAGCCGGGAGGAGGGTTCGTGCTCGGCGCGAGCAATGCCGTATTCCGCGAGACGCCGATCGAGCACTACCGCGAGATGATTCGGGCCTGGCGCGATCATGGGCGATACTGACGACTGCTGAGCACGGCATAGCGCTGACTCGCACCCGTTTTGTGCGCGAATAGTGACAAGAGAGACTCCGGGGAGCCTCGGGGGGCCTGTGGTGAGCTCCTGGCCTGGTCTACAGGCGTCAGGAGCCACCTGTCCTGCCTTGAGCGTTCGTGGTACATCGTCGCAAACTCATGTTTGAAGAAACCGGCAAACAGGTAGCATCTATGTGTAAGTGGTGTCAGTCGCTAGCCACTTGCGCTCGAACAAAATAGGCGACCGCAGTGGAGGTAAACAAGATGTTGATACTACGAACCTCCGTTCTGCGAAGCGCCTTGCTTACGGCGGTCGTGTCTCTGAGTTTGGCGTTCGCGCCGTCGCCAGCATTGGGTGCCCGGGAATCAGGCGGAGGGGGAGGTCACTCTTCTGGAGGGGGAGGCCACTCGTTCGGCGGCGGGTCCTCCGGCGGCGAGAGGTCCTCATCGCCGAGCATGGGCGCGCCGGTCCAAGGATTTGGAGGGGGTCGGACGCTGTCGGCTCCGGAACCCCGTGTACAGGCGCCGATCAGAACTGCGCCAGGTCCCAGCATGAACTGGCGGAGCCCAAACTTTGAACCGAGAGCTTTCGCGGCTCCATCCGGCTCGCGGACGGGCGGCTTTCAGGCGTGGCCGATGATGCGTTCAGATAGCGCCTGGCCCGGCTCGTCTAGCCGTTTGGCGAGTGGGACGCCGAATGCCTGGCAGCCGGCCACGTCGGCCCGCGGTGGTCTGATGGCGGGATCCGGACTCCGAGGATCGCAGACCAGCTTCCCGGTCAGGTCGATCACCCCGCAGATGCACCAGCAGACGCAACAGAATCTGCAGACCTTCATGCATGACAGCAACCCGAAGGGCGGCATATCTGGGGCGCGCAACACCGCCGGTCAGGGGAATTTGAGCGGAGCTAGGTCCCTCGACAGGACCACCGTCAACGGCGTCAATACGAGTTTCAGCCGCGTCCAGCACTTCGTCGGTCAGCCGACGAACGCCTTTGTAGTGCGGCCGCGGAATTTCCTCTTCGAGCACGGCCGGTTCAGGCACCACGACGAGGACGGTTTCGGTATCTTCTTCGGCTTCGACTTCTTCTACCCGTTCTACTTCAGCGACCCGTTCTTCTACGGGTTCGACTACCCCGGCTACTACCCGTCCATCTACAGCTACTACGGGTGGTGTCCAGGGTGGGTCTATCCCGATCGAGTCTACTACGACTCGTCCGACTACGCGTATCACAATGCGTATCGCTACTACTCCACCGACAACGGCATGGACTCCAACGGCGCAGAACAGGCGATGAACGACCTTCGTCAGGCATGGCTGAACAGCGACCTGTCGCTGGTGTCGGCCCACCTGACCGACCAGGTTGGCATCCGCGTCTACTTCGATGGGGAGTACAAGTACACAACGGCCACCGGTGACTTCTACGCGATGACCTCCGACACTATGTCGACGACCCATACCGAGTCAATGGACTTCGGCGATCCGGTGTGGATCTCGAGTCAGGAGGTCTTCTATGCAGGTAGCCATGTGTTCACAGACCCGGAGGGCAGCCAGCATACGGTCTACGTCTCGTATCGTCTGCGACATCTCGGTTCCGGCTGGTACATCGTGGGGATCGGCACTTCCACTAACCCGATTCAGAGCCACTACAGCGACTTCCGGGAGAAGTAGGTCGCTCCCAGGATGAGCCAGCGGGGATTGCGTTGCGAAGCGGGGCCGGTCGGGAGCCGACCCCGCTCTCGCGAGTGCACCACTGCCGAGCCGCCTATGTCTGCGGTATCTCGGTCTCTTGGATTGCCCGCGCCGCCAGCGCTCGCAGCAACACGGGTATCGGGCTCCAATCGAATCCGGCGCCGGCCGTGTTGACACTCCTCACTATGGGCCTCTCGCCCGGCCTGGCCTCCGGCTGCTCCCAGGTTCCGGTCCAATAGGCGCGATCGCGCGGGTATATGCCGCGTGTGATCCCTCGCCTCGCCAGATTGGTCAGCAGCCGATCTGCGAACCGTCGCTCTCCGGTTCGCTCCAGTGCGTGGGCGAGGATCAGGAAATACGCATTCACGGTCGGATCGAGGTCCGCGCAGTATCCCGCATGCCTATAGATCATGTCCCAGAGCTGGGGGTCGCCTGTTAGCTGTTCTAACTCCACCATCGCGTGGATAGCCCCAAAGCCATGGAGGAACATGAGGCCGTGCTCATCTTGCGGAGGCTGGGGCTTCGCCAGAAGCCTGCCGGTGGACGCCTCGATGGCAAAGCCGCGGTGGGGGAGCTGGCCGCTGGGGAAGATGCAGTCGCGATACGCGTGGCACATTCCCAGCGCTCGATCCCGCCAGATGGGATCACCGGTCATCTCCCACCGGACCATGAACCCATAGAGAACCGCTCCCAGATCGGCGGACTGCGTGACCGTCTGCTCGAGGTAACACTCGTCTACGACGCCCTCGATGATATCGCGACTGCGGAGGTCGCCGGTGAGATAGTAGTAGAAGCGATTCGAAGACGGCTGGCTGATGCGTATCTCGAAATCGCCGTCACCCCAGTGGTTAACGTTGTGGCGCGTATGCCCATGGTACTTGTACGGACCCCAATGGAAGATGTCGATGTCCTGGTTGTGGCGCGCGGCGATCGCCCCGGCGTGGAAATAGGGTCGATAGCCGGTGTGGAAGAAACACGTGAGGTAGCCGAGGGCATCTTGTCCCTCGGTGTTTGTCCATCCCCACCGGCCGATGTCGTACGCCCAGCCGTCCCGTAGGACATAAGGGCCATCGTCGGTGAGCCGCACGGGTGGCCGCCAGGTATGGCCGATATCGCCGTAGTCGATCATCCCATACCAGGAGAAGCGCTCTCTGTTGAAGATGAACCAGTCGCAGATATCAGTCAGCGTCCGCTCGATCTCTGGATAGTCATCGTCGTAGCTTTGGAAACAACCGGCAACTCCGGCTTCGGCATAGTGAGCGGGATTGCAGATGGCCACAGGCCGGTCCTGGAAGCTCCTGGCAAGCGCTTCGGCCTCACCGGCGCCGAAAGGCCTCGTGTGGAACGCGAACACGACGGTGCTGGTCTTGGCGAGACCGGCCGCATATCCGACATTGCGAGCATCGCCTCTGTAGGGCCATGGATGCACCGTCTCACCTACCTGGGGGTACATCCACGGCGAATAGCGCCTGAGATCCAGAGGCGGCGCTTCAGCGGGCCAGAACCAGACATCCAGTCCAGCGCCGTCGGCGCCCACCGTGATGGCCTTCGGGAACTCTTGCCAGAAGTTCTGGACGGCGACTGTCAGACCCCACTCATCGCTTGAGATGTCGCCCCAACCGGAGCACCTTTCGAACTGCTGCAGAGCCTTCACCGGGTGTCCCGGTTCCTCGCACTCCCAGACAATGGCTCTGTTCAGGCTCTCCTGCAGCAGCCCTCCCTGGCGCGATCCGCGGGAGAGAGAGATCGGCTCGGGTCCGGCGAAGGTGACCATGTGGCCGCCGTCGGTCACGATGGGAAGGCAGACGCCGGCCGCCTTCACGAACTCCGCCTGTGCATCCATGGCGTAGGTGAACGTGTGCTGCACTCGCACCCACGGCTTGCCCGCGTATGCCTCCAGACGGAGGGTGAAGGGCGACTCAACTCGGTTGCAGTACTTGCCGCGAATCAGCACAACGGCCCGCAGCGGGCCGCTGCGTTCGATCTTCACCTCTTCGACCCGTACTTCGGACTCGTCACGCGTTCCTCGGATGTCATGGTCGCCGGTGTCGTAGCAATCGCTCCGCACGAAATCGAGCACGCTTCTGCGGCCACCGCCGTCGGTCACAACCATCCGGGCATTCCGGCCGGAGCCGAGCCAGGCACGATCGATGAAGCCGGAACCGCTTCGGTCAACCTCGAAGGCGAAGACACCGGTGTCCACCCTGACTCCAGATGCGGTCTCAGCAGTCGTGATGTGCGTCACCGGCTGCGGAGACAGACCTTTCTTCAGCGCGAGTACTGCACCGAGGCCGGCAGGCAAGTCGACTTGCGCGTCGACGAGGACCCATTTCACGCTCTTGTCCGGCCAGTAGGCGAGTGGCTCCAACTGGCAGGGAAGCCGGTTTCCCTCCGAGTTCGCAAGGCATAGCTCGTGCACTGAAGCAGCGTCGCCCTGGCGCAGCGGAACTCCTACCGAGATAGGCCATGCCCGACGGTTCACCCCGGCAGGTTCGTCCACGCGAAACAGGGCGCACTCGCCTTCCGTCGGTGTCGGCGCGAGGTCGCCAGGCCGGGCGAACTTCACGTCCGCAGCGTCGGGCTCGGCGCTACTCAGCCGCTCTGAAGGCGCGCCGAACTGGTCAAGCCGTTCCGCCATCGCGTCATCCCATCGTTCGGAGCCGGGCGCGAAGAAGAACTCATGGGGACGCGTGAGCTGCTCACCATCGACCGCCCTCGGATCCAGCCGGTGCGCCTGGCTCGGCCAGAAGCGGAGGCGCAGGGCCGCCGATAGGTCGCCGGTATCGAGATCGGCAGCGAGGGAGGCGGGGGCATGCTGTGCCATGTCCGTGATCCCGTACCCCAGACCCCACGAGCGATCCCCGATGTGGAGCCAACCTCTCGACTTTGCGCCACGCCAGTGGGTCAGGTTGCCGGCGTCCTTGGCGACGGCCTTCCAGAGCTGGCAGTCACCGGGACCGTGCTGGACGAGGGTGACGAGGGTGAAGTCGGGCCAGGGGATCTCAGCACTCTGTGTAAAC
>JBEKKD010000038.1:0-15472 GCA_050010895.1 Armatimonadota bacterium | reverse complement strand
AAGTCGCGTCTTGATGTTGCGGCCATATTCCGTGAATATCTTCTGCACGTCGAGGATGTTCTTCAGCCGGTTAGTGATGTGCACGCCGAGGACGATGTGTCGCTTCATGGTGTACCTCCGGCGGTAGAGTTCGCACGGCGGGGAGGGGTTCCTGCTCTGCTGGTGAAAAGCAGAGCCATTGTGGACACAGGATTGGGAGTGGTTTCGGGACTGAACTCCCGAAACACCAGCGCAGAGGAACGACATGAGCTTGCCGAGGCCGGAATACCCGAGGCCGCAGTGGACAAGAAGCGATTGGCTGAACCTGAACGGGGAGTGGGAGTTCGAGGAGGACCCGCGGCTGGCCGGAGAGGTGGAGGGGTGGCCAAGCGGGCGGGCGCTCGGCGGGCGGATCATCGTGCCGTTCGCGCCCGAGTCGCGGCTGTCCGGGGTCGGGAAGCGGGACTTCATGCCGTCGGTCTGGTACCGACGTGAGGTCACTCTCCCTGAAGGCTGGCGCGGTCGGCGCGTCTGGCTGCACTTCGGTGCGGTGGACTACGAGGCGACGGCGTGGCTCAACGGGCAACAGGTTGGGCAACACAGAGGCGGGTACACGCCATTCCGATTCGAGATCACGCCCCACCTGCGCGCGGGCGCGAACGAACTGGTGGTGCGGGCGATCGACGACACGCGAAGCCCACTCCAGCCATCGGGCAAGCAGTCGCCGGAGCCGGAATCGCACGGCGTCATGTACACGCGAATCACGGGCATCTGGCAGACGGTGTGGCTGGAGGCGGGGCCGCAGGCGTTCCTGGAGCGGGCGAAGTTCTGGCCTGACCTGGACAACGAGCGCGTGCTGGTGCAGGTCTGGGTGAACGGCGCCGCGGACAACCTCACGGTGAAGGCCACGGCGCGAGCGGGATCCGAGACCGTTGCTACCGCAAAGGCGTCTGCGAGGGGATGTTTCGCTTCGCTGTGGCTCAAGATCAAGGACCCGCGGGTGTGGTCGCCGGACGATCCGTTCCTGTACGACCTCGAGGTGACGCTGAACGAGGGAAGGCGCTCCGTTGACAGGGTTGGAAGCTATTTCGGGATGAGGAAGGTGCACCTCGCGCCGCCCGCGATCTGCCTGAATAACACGCCGCTCTTCCAGCGACTCGTGCTGGATCAGGGATACTATCCCGATGGTATCTACACGGCTCCGAGCGATGAGGCGCTGAAGCGCGATATCGAGATCTCCCAGGCGGTGGGGTTCAACGGAGCGCGGCTGCACGAGAAGGTATTCGAGCCGCGTTTCCTCTATTGGGCCGACAGGCTCGGGTACCTGGTGTGGGGCGAGTTCCCGAACTGGGGCCTGGACCATTCGCACCCCGAAGCGCTGGAGGTGATGCTGCCCCAGTGGATGGAAGCGATGGAGCGGGACTTCAACCACCCGTCCATCGTGGGTTGGTGCCCGTTCAACGAGACCAACCCGCGGCAGCGGCCGGAGCTGATCCGGCAGGTCCACCGGGTGACCAAGGCGCTCGATCCGACGCGTCCGGCGATCGACACCAGCGGCTACGTGCACGTCGAGACGGACGTCGACGACTGCCACGACTACAGCCAGGAGCCGGCGGTGGTGAAGGAACATTTCCAGGCATTCGCCGAAGGCGGGCAGCCGTGGCGAAATGAAGAGGACCCTATCAGGCATGCGGGGCAGCCATTCTTCGTGAGCGAGTATGGCGGCATCTGGTGGAACCCGGGTCAGGCGGACGATAAGGCGTGGGGGTACGGCGATCGGCCGAAGACCCAGCAGGAGTTCCTGGGCCGCTGCCGGGCGCTGACAGAGACGCTGCTGTTCCATCCGCGGATGTGCGGGTTTTGCTATACGCAGTTGTACGATGTCGAGCAGGAAGTGAATGGCCTATACACGTACGAGCGGGAGGCGAAGTTCGATCCGGCGCTCATCCGCGCGATCAACGAGCAGACGGCGGCAGTTGAGGAAGGCTAACCACAGAGGCACGAAGACAGCGAATCGGGATGGCATAGGGGAGCAGGAACACGCCCCTGTACAACGGAGTGAGTCATGAAGAGTGATGTGAGAGTTATCGAGGCGGTGACGTATTTCATCGAGGCGGTGGCGCGGACGCCACTGAAGTTCGGCGGGGTGGTGATGGATCGGCTGGATTACGCGACTGTGCGCGTGAATGTGGAAACGCGCTCGGGGAAGCGCGGCGCGGGCTGGGGAGGGATGTTCCAGAGCGATGTGTGGGCATTCCCGGATGACCGCGTGCCGCACCCGCAGCGGCAGGAGGCGATGCGAGAGGTGACCCGCCGGTACGCCCGACTGGCTGCCGAGCAGAACACGTTCGGTCACCCGATCGATCTTTACTATCGCATCGAGGACGGCCTCAGGAGCATTGGGGCGGCCGTCAGCAAGGAGATGGATTTCGCGGTCCCGCTGCCCTTCCTGGCCTCGCTGGTCTCGGCCGCGCCGGTCGACGCGGCGGTCCACGACGCGTTCGGCGTGGCGAACGGGATTTCGAGCTACGATGGATACGGCAAGGAGTTCATGGACAGCGACCTCAGCGCGCACCTTGGGGCTGAGTTCAAAGGGAAGTATCCGGCGGACTATCTCAAGAAGGCCTACGACCGGACGGTGCCGGCATTCCATCTCGTGGGCGGGCTGGACAAGCTGCGCCTGAGCGAAGTCGATGATTCCGACGCGAAAGACGGCCTGCCGAACTCACTGGATGAGTGGATCAAGCGAGACGGGCTGTTCTGTCTCAAGGTGAAGCTCCGGGGGATCGACCTGGAGTGGGACATCGCGCGCATGCTCGAGGTGGCCAGGATCGCACGCGAGGTGTGGCGGCAGATAGGGGAGCGCACGCTCTACTTCACGGCCGATACCAACGAGATGTGCGACCGGCCGGAGTACATGGTGGAGTTCCTCGAGCGGGTCCGTGAGAAGGATCAGCAGACCTTCGACGAGATACTGTATGTCGAGCAGCCGACGGAGCGGGACCTGACCGCGCGACGGCTGGACATGCGGCCGATCGCCCGGCTGAAACCGGTGCTGGTGGACGAGAGCCTGACGGGGCTCGACGACTTCAGGCTGGCGATGGAACTGGGGTGGTCCGGGATTGCGCTCAAGGCATGCAAGTGCCAGTCTGCGGAGCTGGTGATTGCGTCGAAGGCTGAACAGATGGGTATCCCATATTCGATACAGGACTTGACCAACCCGGCGCTGGCGCTGCTGCAGTCGGTCGGGATGGCCGCGAGGCTGCGTCCGATGATGGGTGTCGAGGCGAATTCGCCGCAGTTCTACCCGGCATTCTCGGAACCTGAGGCGAAGGTGCACCCCGGGGTGTTCACTCGCAGGGACGGGGTGTTGGACACAGGCAGCCTGCAAGGGCCGGGCCTGGGTTTCCAGTCCGAGAAGATACAGCGGAGCCTCCCGAAAGCGGGATAGCGATCGGGCCCCGTCAGGTGGCTGGCAGGCGCCTTCTGTCGCGAGCCGGGTCGTGAGGGCAGGGACGGCGAGTCGGAGCGTTGAATTGAGGGATCGGGCGAGTTTTCGATTCCTTTCGGAGAGAGACATGTCGGAGCAGGGATCTGGCGATACGGGACGGGGCGAAGGCCGGATGTTCGACAATCTGGCGATGAATGAGATCGCCCCATCCATCACGCAGGAGCCGAGCGAGGTGGCGAAGCGGATCGGCTGGCAGTGGCTGATCGTGCTCGCGGTGCTGATAGTGGTGGCTGCGCTCGGGATTGGCATGCGGCAGATGCTCAACATGGCTCCGGGCACCGAGGCGCAGCAGCGCCTGCAGACGAAGCTCGAAGCCACGGAGGCATGGCGTGCAGGGATGGTGCTGGGCGCGAAGTACACCGCCGGAGACCGCTTGCGGGTCGATCTCTCCACCGCCGCGGGACCCGATCCGACGATGCTGCGGAAGGCCACCATCGAGGTCATGAAGACGTTCATGCAGGAACGCCCGGACAGGGATCTCTTCATCGATGGCTTCCAGGGCGACAAGCAAGTGCTCCTCGCCGAGTACCGGAATAAGGGGAAGCTGGCGGTGGCTGGGGGTGGCCTGGAGCCGGATATCGCCGTCAAGGTGGCTGGAGAGCCTGAGGGCGGCATCGGGTCGCTGGTCAAGCCCGGAGGCGGCCCCCGGGGAGAGTAAGCTCCTGGAATCACTTATGGCGCGAGGGGGTGTGCAGATCGAAGACGGCCCGCCTGGGGCGGGCCTTTTTCGCGTCTCCGGGGCGCTGGCAGGCTCTCCTGGGACAATTCTGTGGAACAAGCTGATGAGGATCTGATAGGGAACATCCGGCCGATCCCACACCACAGATGACGCCATCGCCATCGGTGCGCGAGCCTGACTCCGCACCCGAAAAACAGGCAGGGCTTACGGCAATCGAAAGCCTGGCGCGCGCGGCGCGCCAGGTCGCGCTGTACGGCCTGGAGCATCCTATCGCGGCCGCGGCGGTCGAAAGCGCGTGCGGCAAGTGGGTCGACGAGGTTGGCCACGACGGCGCTGAGATCAGCTCCAACCAGCAGGGCCTGCTCTGGAACGGCCAGCCACTACCCGCGGACCTGGGCCCGGTCCTGCGGCTTCATGAAGCGATGCGGGAGCGCCTGATCGCTTGCGTCCGGTTTGAGCCACAGGTGAGTGACGAAGATGTTGTGGAGCTGCTGCAACTGCTGGGGCGCGACCCACAGGATATCATCGGCTCGGGCGGCGCTATGGCGGCGTTCGGCCGAGCCGGCGGAGGCGTCCGCATCGAGGATGTCGACTTCTCCCGGGAGCTACGCGAGTCCGAAGCCGCCTGGATCGAGACCTGCGGCGAGTTAGACGAAGACGCGGTCGAGCCGCTGACGCGGATCTTCGACTGCTGCCTGCGCACCGTGCGCAGTCTGGGCGACGGCCGAACCCTCGACCGGTTCCGGCACGTCACGCCAGATGCCGACAGCGAAGACCAGTCGACAGGTGAAGGGCCTGCTCTCACAGCGGCGGACCAAACTGCCGCCACGCACATCGCGCATGCGGTCCAGTGCGCTGGCGAGATCGCCATGATGGCGGACGAGGGATACTGGGAGGACTGGCAGGCGCAGATGCTCTCGCTGCTGATGGAACTGGAAGCGGATCGGCGTTCCGCTATCTTCCGAGCGCCGACGACCATTGCCCCAGGGCGCCGCGATGTGCTCGCGATGATTGCTCGGCGGATGGAGACCGAGGAGTGTGTGTCGCTGGTGATGGACTACCCTGGAGGTATCCAGTCAGAGCCCTCCAGAGGGCTGGCCCGGGTGCTGGTCCGCATCATGCCGAACGGCGAGCGGCGGGCAGCGATCGAGCCGGCGCTGCATGCCGAGGCGACCAGGAGAGGCATCAGCGAGGATATCTACCGCAATGTGGTGGAGCTGCTGCTGTCGCGAATCGAGAAGGCAGAAGCGGAGACGGCGCAGCGGCACGCCTGGGTGCCAGATGCGATGGCTACGCTGACGCACACTGACCGAGAGGGCACCGGGGACCCCGGCTTGGAGGCGCTGCTGAGCAGCACATCACCGAAGGCAGTCCATCGCGCCAGGGTGGAGATGCTGCTCGAGCTGCTGCACGCCGATCTGAAGGTGGACCAGTGCAGCGTGATTCTGGCGCTGCTGTCGGACGAAGTGACGCAGTGTACCGGCAGTGGGGATCAGGGGCTCGCGTTCGAGATTCTGGGCGGCCTGCGGCAGGCCGCAGCGGCGGATGTAGAGCATGATGCCGGGCGCAGAGCGGTCGCGGCGCAGGCGCTCGCGCGTACAGGGTCAGGGCCGGTCGTGGGCATGGTCATGTCGCAATTCCCGCAGGCCCACATCGAGCGGAAACGAGAGCTGGTGTTACTGCTGGCCGGCCTGGGCGATGAGGGAATGTTGGCACTGGTCATGCTGGCACAGCAGCCCCACCCCTTGGCCGTGGCGGAGACAGTGACTGCAATCACCCGCCAGGATGGCTCGAGCTTCTACTGGCTGCGGCGGCTGCTCGCGGAAGCGAACCCCGATGCGATCCCGGAGATCATCCGGACGCTTGTCCATTCCGGGAATCCGAGAGCGATCGCCCAACTCTCGGTCCTGGCCGAGCACGAGAGCCTGAGCGTGAAGCTCGAACTGATCGGCGCGATGCGCAATGCCGGGGTGGCCGACGCGGCAGGGGTACTCGAACGACTGCTGTACGACCCGGACACAGCAGTGCGGATCGGGGCTGTGCAGGCGCTCGGAGCGGTGAAGGCGACAAGCGCAGTGCCCGCGCTGCTCGAGCTGATGGCCCGGCAGGCAGCGCGTGGGGACGGAGTGAGGCTGCGGGCGGCAGCGATGACGGCGCTGGGAGCGATCGGGGCAGAAGCTGCCGTGCCGCTCCTGCGGGAATTTCTGCTTCGCGTTCCTCTGCTGTCACCGTTCGCAAGTGCGCGCATACGGGTGGTCGCGGCCGCGGCGCTGGCAAGCATAGGCACGGCATCGGCGCGCGGAGCCCTCGAACTCGGAGCTCGTTCGCGCTCGCGGACGGTCCGCCAGGCGTGCGAGCGAGGGCTCGGGCAGGTGAGAGCAGCCGCGCAGTCGCCGGGGAGGAGCACGCATGCCGACTGAAGCGCGGGCCGAGGCCGCCGATCAGTCTCGCGCGCTGGCAGAGCGCACGATCGTCGATCTCGCGCGAGCGATGAAGAACGTCAGCTTCTATGAAGCCGCACACCCGGCGGTCCAGAACGTGCTGTTGGAGGTGCGTGGCGATCTCGACCGGCTCCTCGAGGGACGAGCTGAACTCGTGGTAAAGCTCGTCGACGGCTATCTCGTGGTGAACGACATCCCGATGATGAGCCAGCACGCGTCCATAGGCAATCTCATCGGTGCGTGTCACCGGAGGGATGTCAACGGCATCGTGTTTCAGCGCGGCGTCGCACTCAAGGATGTCGAGCATCTCGTGGAACTACTCGCAGCGGAGCCGGGTGACGTAGACGCGGCCGGGGGCATGGCCGCGGAGCTCAGCGCGCGGGGAGTGAGGCGGATCTCAATCGAGCGACTGCGATCCACAGGGGGCAAGGACTGGCGCTGGGCGCACTCGGCGGCGTTAGACGTGATGCGAGGGGCAGCAACGGACGTGCGGAGGGGTCAGCCCCTGGATGTAGGCAGCATCAAGTGGAGCCTGCACGAGATCGTCGATAACGTGCTGGGCGAGCGGTCGATCGTGTATGGGCTGGGTTCCATGAAAGGAATGGACGAATACACATTCATCCACGCGCTGCATCTCTGCATCCTCGCGGTAGAGCTTGGGCGTCAGCTCGGGCTGAATCGCGAGCAACTGGAAGAGATCGGGGTGTGCGCCCTCCTGCACGATGTTGGGAAGATATTCGTGCCGCTGGAGATACTGCGGAAACCTGGGCCTCTGGATAACGAAGAGTTCGCGATCATGAGCCTGCATCCAGTTCGGGGGGCCGCGGTGCTGGCTCCGGAGCCCGGGCTGACGGAGGCCGCGGCGCTGGTAGCATTCGAGCATCACATGCACATGGATTACAGCGGCTATCCGAAATTGCGGCGGGCGCGTCCGCTGCACATGTACAGCCTCATGGCCAGCATCACCGACGTCTATGATGCTCTCACGACGAGCAGGCCGTATCGGCCGGCCATGCCGCCGCACCGGGCCGTCGCGCTCATCAAAGAGCAGTACGAGAAGCGGATGGAACCGCTTCTACTGCGCC
Source organism: Armatimonadota bacterium (assembly GCA_050010895.1). Taxonomy (GTDB): domain Bacteria; phylum Armatimonadota; class Hebobacteria; order Hebobacterales; family Hebobacteraceae; genus JBEKKD01. The sequence continues at coordinate 7,777 of JBEKKD010000038.1, read as the reverse complement.
AGTTCCTGGCCATGTTGGGGCCGTATCCGTGGGGATCGCTGCTGCGACTCGACGAGAAGCGATTCGCGCTCGTGGTACGCCCAAATGCAGCAGAGCCGGAGAACCCGCTGGCGCGGGTGATCGATACGGGGATGGGTGAACCCGCGCTGTCCGAAGAGCAGACTCCGCTGCGGCATCTGGCGGACTCGCCGACGCTCGAGTCAGTGGATCCGGCCGACCTCGGCATCGACGTAGCACGACTGCTGCATCACACCAAATAGGCGGGCTTGCCCCCTCAACGCGCCGAGCGCGCGGAAGAGCGGGACGTCTGCGCGTCCAGCTTCTCCACGGTCACTGACGATATCCACATATCTTGCTTGCTGCCCTTGATGTTGATCCGGAAATCGTAGCCATGGCGATCCGCGAAGCTGACATCGGGCAGTTCGACGCGGTAGCGCTTCCAGTCAGATCCAGGGGCGATCCACTGCCATGGTGAGAAGCGGTATCCCGTGGTGGAGTCATACCAGATGTTGAAGCCGAGCGTCTCGGCGCCCGCGGATGAACCTTGGCACTCGATGGTGACCGCGACCGGCGTCTTTCCCTGGGCAAAGTACAGCCAGCGGTCGTCGACGTCGAAGTAGACCCACGGGTTGTCGAGCTCAGCTTCTCCCGGCCCGCTGTATATCTTCGTGCGAAGGCACATGCGGCCGTCGTGCATTTCCTCAGCGACATGGCCACCGATCCGATTGCGCAGGGAGCGGTTGTAGAGACCTCGCTCGGGTGAGTCCGAGCGACCGTAGTCCACGGAAACGGGAGCGGCGAGGTCTAGCGACGTCGCCGGTCTCGCGGCGAGAACGTCGTCTCGGCGCGGCGGGCCCGCATGAGCGGCTGAAGCCGTGTCCAGACCTCGGATAAGCGTGGGCCGGCGACTCAGGCGGAGCCTGGTGGCGTCGCCCTCTACTACGACCGAGCTGCCTGGCTGGCCTCCGGGCGTGGTGGCCCGCTTGACCGCATCGGCGTCAGCGATAGGCGCGAGATCACCTGCGGAGACTGTTGTGCCGTCGTCATGGACGGACCACGCGACGACCACAGGCCCGGAGGTGTCCTCGCAGACGAGCGCCCAGACATCCGGGCCGAGACGGAGATACCCGGAGTAGCGAAGCTGGGAGAGGATGGGCGCCCAGCTCTTGTCCACCGCAGAGGCCGGCATGTAGAACCGGGGAGAGCCGTAGGCATTGGCGAGGAGGTACTGCTCCATCCATGAGTCGGCCGGAACGTCGCCGTCAGCGCCCAGAACCCAGATAGGCTTGCGGGCGGCCGCAACGCTGCAGACGTCGGAGGTCACCACGGCCCAGGCAAGGGCGGTCTCGGAGGCTCCGCTCGCACTTGGGAGATAGGCTCCGAGGATGTAGTAGGAGGGACTGCAGTCCGAGCAGCAGAGGCGATCCATCTCCGCGATGTCCAGTGCGCCCGCCTCCGGCACGATGACGCTTGCCGAAGGCTCTACCGCGCGCACGGTGCGTGCCGCCGATGCGACCGCGCGCAGGTATTCCGACCGCGCTCCTCGGAAGTTGCGCGCGTTGGGCTGCTCGCGCACCTGCCAGTAGCGCACTCGGCCGCGGAAGTGCATCGCAGCCTGGCGCACGTATCGCTCCCACACTTTGGCGTTCTTGGGGAGCGAGTACCGGCGCTCTTTCGCGGGGACCTGCCAGGCGGGGTCAACAGCCCAGACAGCATTCGGGCCGAGAATCAGAACGACGTCCAGCTTCCTGGCGCGGGCGGCGTTCACGGCCGCATCGTCGGCCTTCCAGGTGAAGCGCGTGGGCTTTGGCTCGACGCGGTTCCAGTCCAGTGGCATGCGAAGGGTCGTGACACCGCTGGCGACGAGACGCGAGAGCTCATCGGCCTGTGCCTTGGCCGGCATCCCAGCAAGGTCGAGATATGCCCCGACGGCGGGAGCGGCCGATGCGCGAACGCTGGCAGCCGCGAGCGCAGCCAGCAGCCATACAAGCGATCGCCCGCTCCTCAATAGACGAAGCCGAGCCGTTGGGCTCGGCTTCGCACACGGCACTCGATTTCCGCTCGGCGTTACTTGCCGGACTGCTCCGTCACGATCCGCTTCGCCTCGGGCACCGACAACCATACCTTCTGCTCCATGAACACTTGCCACCGCAAATACCCCGGCAGCGACATGTAGTTGCTCTCGGCCGCGAACGGCCGGAGCCCTCCCACGTTCGGGTACTGCCCTGCGGCGGGCGGTTGTCCAGCGGGCTGCCCCTGCTGAGCCATCTGCATCCGGCCATGGGCCGCGGCTGGCTGGACGGCGAGAGCGATCGCAACTGCAAGGATCGCAACGACGACCAGACACCATGCCAGTTTGACCATCACACGTCCTCCCTTGGTACGGAGTGCGCTTAACCAAGCTGGCTATTGATTCCACTGAACGCTCGATCATCCTCCAGGTACGCTTGCTTGTTTGGACGGTTAGCCTACAAGCGTGTGCGCGTTCGGCCGCGCACTGTCGAATGACAGCGAAAGCCGTGGGAATCGTGGGACCCGCGCGACGGTTGGGAAAGTACCAATAGAATGATTCCGCCTTCAGACGGTCTTGTACCATCAGGCCGGGGGAATTCAAACATCCGGGGGAGAGGCGCCCTGCTCGCCGGCTCTGCGGGCAGACTAGAGCTTGGGGAAGCGAAACCGCACGAGCAGGCCCTCACCGGACTCTATCTCGACGCGCCCGCCCAACTCCTCCTCGACGAGGCCGCGGACGATCCGCAGGCCAAATCCTGAGTTGGCATCGAGATCGAAGCCATCCGGGAGACCGACACCGTTGTCCTTCACATAGACCACGACCTCGCCCCCGCCCTCGGCAAGGCCGATCGAGATGCGACCGTCGGGGGTGTTCTGAAGCCCGTGGCGCAGCGCGTTGTCGATCAGTTCGGCGAAGATCAGGGCAACACTGGTCGCCCTCTGGGATGGCAGCGTGACGCGAGCGCCGCTAATGACTGAGTCGATCGGGCGCTGCAGCGAAATGGACTGACACATGATCTCCACGATCCGTCTCGCCACCTGCTTCATGTCGACGAACTGAAGCTCTCGGGCCCGCATGAGCTCGTGAACGACGGCGACGGCCTGGATGCGGGAGATGCCGCGACGGATCGCGGACTCTGCAGATACCTGGGGCCTGTCAAGCTCCATGCGAAGCAGTCCGGCAATGGCCTGGAGAGTGTTGCGGATGCGGTGGTTGATCTCACTCATCATGGCGCTGAGGAAGTCCGCTCGCTGCTGAGCTTCCTGGTAGAGATTCGCGTTTTCGATGGCCACCGCGGCGCTATGAGCGAGAGAGGTGAGGAGACGCTTGTCGTCCTCCGTGAATTCTCCCGGGCACGTGCGGTAGAGGTTCAGGACGCCGACCGTGTGCCCGCGGGCGATGAGCGGCGCGGCAATAGCAGTCCGCAGGCCGCGCTCGCGAGCTGTTTGGCGGAACTTGAAACGGCCGTCGCGTGAGAGATCGCCGCTGGTCAGGGGAACGCCGGCCTGGAAGGCGCGTCCGGCAAGCCCCTCGCCGGGGCGGATTCGCTCGTACAGTTGGTCGTCGTCCGCCAGGCCATAGGAGGCATTCACGGCCAGCTCGCCGGTCTCGCTGTCACTCAGCATGACAGAGCAGACTGGGGCGTTCAGAAGCTTGGCGGCGGAAGTCAGTATCGTACTCAGATTGTCCTTGAGATTCAAAGACGAGGCGAGGCCCCGAGAGATGTCAAAGAGTCGCGAGATCTCGTCGAGGTGGCGCATGGTGTTTTGGTAGAGCATTGCGCTCTGGAGCGCCAGAGCAGCCTGATTGCTGTAGTTGGACAGAACACCGATGTCGTGGGAACGGAATACACGGGGGCGGTCGTCCGCTATCACGAAGAAGCCGCGCAGGCCCTGCTGGGCAGTCATCGGAGCGCAGAGCAATGAACGCGCGTGCAGCCGCTGCACCAGTGGGTCGAGCGCGCGGCCTTCCGCCTCAGCGTCCGAAACGGCCACCGCTGACCCGGTGGAGAGGGCCTCCGCGCCGATGTGCCCCTCAGGATCGAGGGTCCGTTCAGACGCGGGTTCCGAGCCTGCCTCGTGCCGCGAGATGGTCTCAAAGCGTCCATCTTCCTGCTGGAGGAAAAGAGCGACCCTGGGAGCATCCAGGGTGTTGCTGGCGGCATCGGCCACAATGGCGGCGATGGTGGCCATATCATGGCTGGCGGAGATGCGCGTGCTGACCCAGTTCAGATCCGCAACCTCGAGCAGTCGGCGCTGCGTGCTCTCAAAGAGCTGGAGGTTCTCAACGGCGACCGCGGCCTGATTCCCGAGATGGATGAGCTTGCGCCGATGCTCTGCAGAGAGCCGCTGTCCCTTCTTGTTCAGGAACAGCAGTGCTCCAAGCGGCTCGCCCCGGATGGAGAGAGTCAGCCCGAGCAGGGACTGGAACGGAGTCGCCTGGAGCAAGCGCCCGATCGAGGGAGAAGCAGAGCTGCCCTCATGCCAGGCGATCAATGCCTCCGGCGCGCCCCTGACGGATTCAGCCGTTTCCAGGAGTTTCTCGGCCGAACGTGCGGACCCCACATCGCCCATTCGCGCCCGGAGGCGAAGAGCCGACTTATCATCCGCCAGGAAGATAAGGCACGCGTCCACGCCGGCTGAGCCGACGGCTACGCGGCAGATGATGCCCAGCAACTCGTCGAGGCTGAGCGCCGAGGTGAACGCCGTGGCAAGTTCAGGCACGACTGAGCGCTGATCTCTGGCGAGCCTCCGGGCCTCGGACGCCAGCGACAAGGAACGAAGAGCGCTGGCCGCTTGCTGGGTGAGCGCGGCCAGCAAGTCCAGGCGGGCCTGGTCGAACACTCCGTCATGGACGCTGAGGAAGCCGAGCAGGCGGCGATTGTCCTTCGCTGGGATCAGCACCGCGCGTTTGGCGCCAACACGTTCCAGGAATGCCACGTGATCGGGCCGGTGGTTCTCCACCGTCACGGTCGGCCCCGCGCCGTTAGTAGGTTTCAGCAGATCCTGTGAAGGCTTGAAGACGCGGTCGGAGCCGGAGAGGTCGAGCCCGACGACAGACTTGGCGCTGAACAGGTGGCCGGACCGATCCCACCAGGCGGCGCTCGCGGCCGAACAGAGCTCGACGGCAGCGCGCACGGCTATCTCAAGCACTGCGCTGGCGCTCCTGGCATGCAGAATCCGCGCGCCTGCCGACCACAGAGCTGCGGTCGGCAACTGAGCGTCCGGCGACGGCGGTATGTCCCGTGTGCTGACTCTCCTAGCCACGAACCGGATCATCCTTTCACACGCACTAAACGAGTGTAATCATACCTTATCGGTCCTGGCTCAAGAGATATGTTTGGCGCGTCGTTACGACAAGGATTTGTGCGGAAGCCGTTTTCTTATGGTACAACCCTGTCGCGAAGAGCCGCCAAACGCTTGGGACCGATGCCGGAGACGTTCAACAACTCGTCCACGCTTTCGAATCCTCGACCTCCCTGCTTCCTCTTCTGCTCACGGTATTCGATGATGCGCTGCGCGTAGACCGGACCGATGCCCGGCAGCGAATCCAGTTGCTCAGCCGTGGCACGATTCAGGGAGAGCCTTCTAGGCGATGGCTTTGTCCCCGCATGGGAGGACGCAGCAGAATCTGCTGCCGCTCCAGGGGAGGACGCTGGCCCAGGGTCAGTTTGGGCCGTGATCCGCGCGTCCGGGGGAGAGCCCGATGTGGGCCTGGGTATGGTGACCGCGCCGCCCGGCAGGGCCGCTCGCGGGGCGTCCACGAACACCGGCTCATCTTTCGCTGCCCTGCCGGCGCTGACTCCCCGTTCGTAGATGGCGAAGCCGCTGCCGGCCAGAAGGAGGCCCAGCAGAAGCACCAGTGCCAGTTGCTCTGCGCGGGACAGGTAGAACACGATGTCTGCCCTAACCCACTACGATGTTCACCAGCTTATTCGGGACGACAACGACCTGGCGTATGGACTTGCCCTCGAGGTAGGGCCGAACGCGAGGCGATGCGAGGGCATCCGTTTTCAGGGTCTCCTCGGGCGTGTCCGGAAGCACCGTCAGGCGATCGCGGAGACGTCCGTTGACCTGCACCACAACGGTGATCTCCTCCTCACGCGCGGCTTCTGCATCCCACCCCGGCCAGCAGGACAGGTGAACGCTCTCTTCCTGGCCCAGGCGTTGCCAGATCTCCTCTGCGAGGTGGGGCGCGAACGGGGCGAGGAGCTTCGGCAGCGTTTCGCAAGCCTCGGAATAGGCGACGCGGAGATCTCGGGGCTCTATCTGGTCACCCACCTCCGTCATGGCATTGACCAGCTCCATCATGGCGCTGATGGTGGTATTGAGGTGGAAGCGCTCGATGTCACCGGTAACGCGGCGGATGGTCTGGTGGAGCTTTCGACGAAGCGCGACGGCGGCCGAGCCGGGCGCGACGCCATGCCGCCGCCAGTCGGGGTCGTAGTGCGCGGCCCGGCCCACGGTGGCCCGCCAGACACGGTTGAGGAAGCGGGAGATGCCCTCGATCCCGCCCTCTTTCCAATCCACCTCTGCCTCCGGCGGCCCCATGAAGAGCACGTACGTGCGCAGCGCGTCCGCGCCATAGCGGGCTATGATTTCGTCCGGGCCCACCCCACCCCGCGACTTGCTCATGACCGCTCCGTCTTTCAGGACCATGCCATGGGCGAAGTAACGCCGGAAAGGCTCCCCGGCGCTGACCATCCCGAGGTCGCGCAGCACCTTGGTGAAAAAGCGCGAGTAGAACAGATGCAGCACCGCGTGCTCGATGCCGCCGAAGTAGTTGTCCACCGGCATCCACGTGTCCGCCATCTCGCGCCGGAAGGGGACCCGATCATTGTGGGGGTCGGCGTAGCGCAGGAAGTACCAGCAGGACTCAATCCACTGGGCCATGGTGTCGGTCTCGCGCTTCGCCTCCCCAGCACACCGGGGGCAGGAGACGCTGACGAAGGAAGCCGCAGATCGCAGCACCTCTCCGGTGGCAGTGAAGGGGAGGCCAGTCGGGAGAACCACCGGCAGATCTGACTCCGGCACCGGGACGGGGCCACACTGGTCGCAGTAGATGATGGGAATGGGGGTGCCCCAATAACGTTGGCGTGAGACCAGCCAATCGCGCAGCCGGTAGTTGACTTTTCGCTTGCCGACGCCGCGGCCCTCGAACCACTCCGCGATCGTAGTCTTGGCCTCTTCGCTCGCCTGGCCATCGAATCGGGCGGAGTTCACTTGCACCCCGGGCTCGACGTAAGCGGCCGGCATGGTGGCCGGATCGAGGTGGTGGTCGGGGGGCTGGATCACCACGCGCACAGGCAGGCCGTTGGCCCGCGCGAACTCCAGGTCGCGCTGATCGTGAGCGGGTACGGCCATGATGGCCCCAGTGCCGTATTCCGACAGCACGTAGTCGGCAATCCAGACCGGGATGCGCTCGCCATTGGCGGGGTTGGTCGCCTGCACGCCGAGAGAAACGCCCTCGCGCGTCGCCTCGGAGATTCGCTCGACATTGGTGCGCGAAGCTACTCGCTCGCGGTAGGCGGCCACTTCCGGGCGCTGACCCTGGGCGACGATGCGATCCACTAAGGGATGCTCGGGGGCAAGCACGACATAGGTGACGCCGAAAACCGTGTCAATGCGCGTGGTGAAGACGCGGATCCTCTCCTCACACCCGACCAGGTCCAGATCGAACTCCACCCCCTGGCTGCGGCCGATCCAGTTGGCCTGCATGATGCGGACCTGCTCTGGCCACTCGGTGAGCTGTTCCAGGTCGTCG
>JBEKKD010000037.1:0-15582 GCA_050010895.1 Armatimonadota bacterium | reverse complement strand
AATCTCCTGTTCACCTCGGCGTCAGGCGGGACCTAGGCCATCGCGCAGCCGCGGCTTGCCACGGCATCCGCCAGCCCGACGTTCTCCGTTGGATAGATGCGAAGCAGGCCCGATCCCAACACCGCGATCGTTCGGCCGTTCGGCGCGGACAGGGCGCCGCGATGGCCTGCGGTATCGATGCCGCGGGCCAGGCCGCTCACGTCGGTGAATCCCCTCTGAGCGAACCCCTGGGCCAGCCTCGCCGCGATCTCCTCCCCCTCCCCGTTCGGCTGCCGAGTGCCGACCACCGCCACGGACCTGGCATCCTCCGGTCTGATGTCACCTCGCAGGTAGAGCAGAGGCGGCGGCGTTCTCAGGTCGAGCAGCGATCGCGGATAGCGCTCGTCGCCGATCGCCAGCAGCTCGATCCCGGCCTGCGACCACGCGGAGATCATCTGACGCAGCGATTCCAGCGGAACGCTCTTGAGATCGGCGGCCTGTGGCAGGGTCAGGCGGCCGCGAGTAATAAGATCCTCCCGGCTCGCCTTCACCGCGGCCTCGGCGGAACCGAAGATTCTCGCCAAGCGCAGCATGGTGGCAGCGCCGATGCCGCTAACCCGGTTGAGCGCAGCCCACCATACCGGGTCCCCTCCCCTCCCCCACTCCAGCGTCATGCGCGGCGCCTGCACGTGCAGTCCGCTTCCTCGTGATGCGCGATCACATGCTCGAACAACGCTCGCAGGCGCGGCGTCTGCGTTTCCATGAAGCCGCTCACCTCCTCATGCTTCAGCGGCTCCGGGGCGATTCCCGCCGCCCAGTTGGTGACGGCTGCAACCGCCGCGTAGCAGATCCCGGCCTCACGCGCGAGCACCACTTCGGGCACGTTCGTCATTCCCACAATGTCCCCCCCCATTCGGCGGAACATCTCGATCTCGGCCGGAGTTTCGAAGCGCGGGCCCTCCGCGCACACGTAGGTGCCCCGGTCCAGCACTGCCTCTCCCAACGCCGCTCCGGCCCAGCTCAGCTCCCGTCGCAGCCCCAGGCAGTACGGGTCAGTCATATCCGTGTGGACGACCTTTCCCCCGTCGCCGTCGTAGAATGTGCTGGCGCGCGATTTCGTGAAATCGAGGAATTGGGTGATGATGACGAGAGAACCCGGGGGCATGGCATCCGACATCGTCCCGACGCTCGCCGACGCGATGATGCTCGTGATGCCGAGCTGTTTCAGCGCGGCGATGTTCCCCCGATAGTTCACGCGGTGAGGGGGTACGCCATGACCGACGCCATGCCGTGCGATGAACGCGACCTCCGCGCCGCCGATAGCAGTGCGGTTCACCCTCACAGGCCCGTATGCCGTCGGGACCTCGACCGCCTCTTCGCCTTTCGTGAGCGTGTAGAAGCCGGTTCCACCGATGACGCCGAAGTTCATGTCGTGCTCCCGTGATGCCTCTGCCGACGTACTTCCTCTCGTAGGCCCGCGCTCCCTGCGGGGGCCCGCGCGACGTTGACATCGACCGAGTCGCCCGCTAGAATCGCTGGACCATGATCGACAGATTGGCACACGAGTTGCAGCACGGCCTCCTTGTCTGCGATGGCGCGATGGGCACGACGCTGAGCGCGTCCGGGCACTTATCCGGCATGTCGCTCGAGTTGATGAACGTCGAGCAGCCGGATGTCGTGCGCGCGGCCCATGCCGCTTACCTCGACGCGGGCGTCGACATCCTGGAAACGAACACGTTCCAGGGCAGCCGTCCCGCGCTGGAGCGGCACGGCATTGGTGATCGCACGGTTGAGCTGAATCGAGCCGCGGCCAGGCTGGCACTGGAAGCCGCCGAAGGCAAGGCGTTCGTCGCCGGCAGCATCGGACCGACCGGGCGCATACTCGAACCGTATGGCGATTTCGAGGAGGACGCGGCGCGAGCGGCATTCGAGGAACAGGCCCAGGCGCTGGTGGACGGCGGCGTGGATCTGTTCATCGTAGAGACCTTCACCGCGGTTGAGGAGGTCGTTCTCGCGGTGAAAGCGGCGTCGGCCACCGGACTGCCGGTCGCAGCATCGATGTCGTTCCAGACGGTGTATCCAGCAACAACGCCGTGGGGAGTGACGCCGGACCGTGCTGCCAGCGAGATGGCCGCAGCAGGAGCGACAGTCGTCGGCGCGAACTGCGGCACCATATCGCCGGCGGAGATGGTGGACATCCTGAAAGCATTTCGGGCGGCGACGGCGCTGCCGCTGATCGCGCAGCCGAACGCCGGAAAGCCCGAACGCACCGCGACCGGGGTGAGATTCCCGGCATCGCCGGACGAAGTCGCCGCCTCCGTGCCTGCCTTCAGGGAGCAGGGAGCGACCATCATCGGCGGGTGCTGCGGGACTGGACCGGAGCATATTCGCGCGATCGTCACGTGCCTGCGCGGCGCGTGAGCGCCAAGGACTGAGATATACGAACGTGAAGCGGGGACTCGGCTAGCCGAGCCCCCGCAGTGTTTGCATCCAACAGTGCCGCTTAGCGATTTCGGAGGAAGGTCGGCACTTCCAGATCGGCATCGGGCGCCGGGCCGACGGGCGGGATGTTCTGCTGCACGGCATCAGCGATGCGGCTGCTGCGGCGGCTGCGGTCGAACCCGGTGGCCAGCACGGTGATGCGAACCTCGTCCGACGGCTCGTCTCCCACAACCACGCCGAACAGCACATTGGTGTCCGGTGATTCGGAAGCCGACCGGATCACCTGAGCGGCCTCCTCGACCTCCGACAACGAAAGGTCGCTGCCGCCGGTGACGTTGAAGAGGATGCGAGTGGCGCCGTCGATCGAGGTCTCGAGCAGCGGGCTCGAGATGGCGGCCTGGGCGGCGTCGGTGGCGCGAGATTCCCCGCTGCCGGTGCCGATGCCCATCAGCGCCGTGCCCGCGTCGGCCATCACCGCCCGCACGTCGGCGAAATCGAGGTTGATCAGCCCCGGGACGGTGATGAGGTCGGAAATTCCCTGGACGCCCTCTCGCAGCACCTCGTCGGCGAGTCGGAAGGCCTCCAGCAGCGTGACCTTCTTCTGCACGACACCCAGCAGCCGGTCGTTCGGCACGGTGATCAGGGTGTCGACCTTGGTGCGAAGGTTATCCAGCCCTTCCTCGGCAATGCTCTGCCGGCGGCCGCGCTCGAAGCCGAACGGCTTGGTGACGACGGCGACAGTGAGCGCTCCCACTTCGCGGCTGACTTCGGCGACGATCGGCGCGCCGCCGGTGCCGGTACCCCCGCCCATGCCCGCGGTGATGAAGACCATGTCGGCGCCGTCGAGGGCGCTCTTGATCTCCGCTCTGCTCTCTTCCGCGGCCTTCGCTCCCATCTCGGGGTCACCGCCGGCCCCGAGGCCATTGGTGATGGTGGCGCCGATCTGAAGCTTCCCCCTCGCTTGCGCCTGCGAGAGCGCCTGCATATCCGTGTTCGCGGCAAGGAACTCCACTCCCTGGAGCCCGGCCTCGATCATACGGTTCACAGCGTTACTGCCCGCTCCGCCTACGCCGATAACTCGGATGACCGCAGCACCCGGCAGTTGGCTACTCGACATGGGGTTTCCTTCCCCTCCCGCCCGGGGAGCCTCTGGTACCTGGCGCTCCTCGGCCTGTGAGTGTTCTATGCCCGAAGGCCTCGCCGTGTCTTCCGGCGTATTGATATTCTGTCGTCTGCGTCTTGGCGCTGGCACGGTACTCTCGCTCTCGCCCACGACATCTTCGACATGCTCGCGGGTCTCCCTTTTGCCACTCACAGGCTACTTTTCGGCCGCCTGCGCAGTATGAGCCGTCACGCCAACCTTGGTCGGACGGAGCACCTGGTCGCCGTACGTGTAGCCTTTCTGGATCTCGAGCGCGACCATCCCTTCGTCCTGATCCGGGCCCGCAGGCACCTGGGCGACGGCCTCATGCACAGCAGGGTCGAATCGCTGCCCCACCGCGGCGATCGGCTTCACGCCCCGGCGGCCGAGCATGTCGACGAGCTGGCGGTAGATGAGTACGATCCCATCGTAGACGGCCTTCGCGCTTCCGTGCTTTGCCTCATTGGTGGCCCCGATGGCACGCTCGAAGTTATCGACGATCCCAAGCACGTCGAGCAGCACGCTGGAGGCGGCTCGCTGCTGCGCCTCCTTCACCTCGCGCCGCGTCCGTTTGCGCATATTGTCGAGGTCCGCCACCGCTCGCACGTAGCGGTCCCGCATATCCTGGAGTTGACCCTCGAGGAGCTGCAGCTCCTTCTGGAGCACCACCACCTCGGACTCTCTGGCCTCCTCCTCCTCGCCCGGGATGAACTCCTCCGCCGGGAGCAGCGCCTGCTCCTCGCGCTCGACGAGCTCCCCGTCTATCCGGTCGTCATTGCCGTTCCGTGAGTTGTCCTTCACCACATCACCTTCTCCGCGCCGGCAGGCGCGGCGCACATGCGACTCCGGCTGCGGACCTCAACGGCAGACCTCAACGGCGGATCTACCGGACCGCCGGGACCGGACCGCAGCCATCCCTTATCAGCGCTCGACGAGGAACCCAGGGAATCCCTCCTGCCTCAGTTGGTCCATCGCCTTCCGAGCTGCATACTCGGTGCGGTAGCGGCCCGTCACCACTCGATAGACGGTACCGGTATCGCCCTTGGCCGGCTCCACGCGCGCCGGATAGCCTGCTCGCGTGAGATCGTCCGCCACCTGCTGGGCTCCATCCGCCGCCTCGAACAGCCCCACCTGTATCGCGTACCGCTTCGCCTTGGTTTCGGATGGCTCCGTCGTGTCCGTAGGCGGCGGCGCCTCCTGCTTGGCGGCGGCCGGCGGCGCGGTTTCCTGCGGCGCCTCCTGGTCCGAGGCCGGCGCCTGGTCGACGTCCGGCGCGGCCTGCTCGGGCTTCGGGCGATCTTTCTTCGTCTCCGACGGCCGCTCGGCAGGCTCCGGCACGTAGCCCTGGCCAACCTGCTGGTCGGAATCGGCCCCCGCCGGCGCTCCCACTCCGGCCTTCGGGACTGGAAGCTTGTCGAACTGGCCCGCGGTCTTCAGATAGGCGCGGCCAACGACGAGGCGACCGACGGCGAATCCCGCGGCCAGCACCAACAGGAGCAGAGAGAATGTGAGGAATGTTGTCGGGAAGACGCCGTATCCGCGCTGTGTTTTCATGGCTCTACCTGCATGCTATCGATCATAGTTTCTTCTCCCCGCCCATGTCAACAGAAGGGGAGCGGGCGAGGTGCCGTCGCAGCCTCACGATCTGCCCAGCGCCGATGCGGCGCCCTAACGCGCAACTTCGCCGCCGCGGATGCGGAGGCGAAGCCCGGCGCTGTCGGCGCTGCCTCCGGCTTACTGCTCTTCGCCTGCCATCTGGCCGACCTGGAGATCGATGTCGGCGCGCTCCTGGATGCGCTCGATCTTGCCGTCTCGAATCCAGACCACGCGGTCCGACACGTCGATCATCTTCAGGTCGTGGGTTGCCGAGATGACGGTGACTTTCTTGGCCTCGTTCATCTCCTTCAGAAGGGCGATGATCTCCTTGCCCGTCTTCAGGTCCAGGTTGCCCGTCGGCTCGTCGGCGAGAATAATGGCGGGGTCGTTGGCCAGGGCGCGGGCGATGGCCACGCGCTGCTGCTGACCGCCCGAAAGCTCCGTCGGCTTGTGATCCCGGCGCTCGCCCAGGCCGACGGTCCTCAGAAGCTCTACTCCCTTGTCGAGCGCGTCATCCGTCGAGAGTCCGGCAAAGATCATCGGGAGCGTGACGTTCTCGAGTGCGGTCATAACCGGGATCAGGTTGAACGTCTGGAAAATGTAGCCGATCTTGCGACAGCGCAGGTATGCCAGCTCGGAGGCCGTGAGCTGGGCCATATCGGTTTCGTCGATGAACACGGTGCCGTGGCTCGGCTTGTCCAGACCGCCGATCATGTTGAACAGGGTGGACTTGCCCGATCCGGATGGGCCCATGATGGAGATGTACTCGCCCCGCCTGATGTCGAGAGCGACCCCATCGACCGCTCGCACCTCCTGGTCGCCCATGGTGTAGACCTTCATCAGGTCCTTGGTGCGAACGATATACTCGTAGACTGACGCCGTCGTCATCTCAGGCCTCCCTGGCTCGTAAGCTATCCCAATCCCGATCTATCTCGATCCCGGTCCCGGACGCGGAAATGTCAGGTGCGAATCAGAACTCGGACCGTAGCGCGGCCGCCGGGGGCATCTTCGCCGCGCGCCACGCCGGGTACAGGGCCGCGCAGACCGACAGGAAGCTGCCGACCAGCAGGCCCACGATGATACCCACCCACAGTGGAACCGATGTCCCGCCGAGGACGAGGCAGGTTTCCTTCCAGCTCGACAGCGCGTGTCCCCATCCCATGCGGCCCGCATACACCGCAGTCATGGCGCCGGTGCCGACGATGGTGCCCGTGAGAGAGCCGAGCATACCCAGCAGAGCCGATTCCAGGATGAAGAGGCGGACGATGAAACGGTCGAGCGCGCCCAGGCACTTCATAGTCCCGATCTCTTTGTAGCGCTCGGTCACGGACATCAGCATCGAGTTGACGATCCCGACCGTCGCCACCAGCAGCGACATCGCCACCAGCCAGATGGTCCTGGCCTGCATTTCGGCGGTGTCCGTGCTTATCAGGCCCACCTGGCTCTTCACCAGGGTCTCCTGGACCCTCGCCGCGGCCGATCCGAAGAGCACTGCGCTGAGGAACGCGATGCCGAGGAAAATGCCCGAGGCAGTGATCACAGAGCGCCCGAACCGAACGAAGATGTTCTCCCTGGTCATCTGCAGCGTTCTCGACCAGGGCAGGACGATCTGGCTCTCGATGACGATCCGCCCTGCCTGCCCGGCTTGCGACTGCGGCTCACTTGCCATGCGTTCCTCTCCTGACTTTCCGGTCATGCACCGTCTGTCGGCGACTACTGCTTCTTCTGCGCCGGCTTCTCGATCGCGATGAAGATCAAGTTCCGCTTGCCCAGGTCCCGCAGATACGTCCTCAGAGACCACTCGGCCTCGGCGCGAGTCAACTTGTGGCGGTCCTGGAAGACCTTGATCATCTCCCGCAGCGTATGCTCGCCGTCGCAGAGATCCCAGACCTCCCTGCCCGCTTCATCCAACTCCAGGCGTCGCTCCTTCGGGATCGGGAAGACCACCGCAAGGATCTTCGCCCACCATTCCCGCCGGCGCGGTATGGTGAGCCTCAATCCCCCGCCGTCGATCTCCTCCGTCTTCAGCGCCTGGTTCCTCAGCGGCCGGGACTGAAGCACCTGCTCGGTGGTCAGGCGCGGCTGCCGTCTGCGCAGCAGGCCCGACCCCAGCCTATTCATCATCGTCCTCGTGGCAGAGGACCGAGTCCACCACTCCTTTGAGAACATCGCCCTGATCGGGATGGATGCTCTCCACGAGGTAGAGCCGATTCGACTCGTCGCAGTGCCAGGCGCACCCCGCGAAATGGACTGCCGGGTTCCGGCGTACCAGCCGCGCGACTCCCTTGCGGATGCCGCCTGCGAGCCTTCGCCGCTCGCCCCATGCAGCGACACCGGGATGGCCCTTGATCTCCATCTCCTGGGCCGTCCATCTCACATCGCGGCGGCCCCGGTTCTCCTGCTTGTACCAGTCCAACAGCGACCGGCCCGAGAGCACGAGTGAAACCATGCCCCACCGTGCAGCCTTGATCGTGGCCTCTTTTTTGGTTATCAAGTTCAGCTCGACGTAGCGCGTCATTCGCTTCCATTTCGCCAGCGCGTACCCCTCCGGCGCGAGGAAGGCGAACCCGTCAACTCCCCATATCTCCCAGCCGCCGATGCCGTGGTCGTCCAGCGACTCCAGCACCTGCCGGGCCACATCGTGCAGCCTCTCCGGCTGCTGCCAGCTCACCTGGGCGATGAGAGCCCTGTTACAGATTTCGCAGTTCCACAGAGCGCCCATCCCACACTGCGGCCCACGCCAGGCGAACGTCACCAGGTCCTTGCGCGGCTTCGAGCGCTGGCTGATGACCTTCGCCTCCATATCGACGGTCAGCCCCGTCGGCCGCTTGCGCTTGCCTGTGGTCAGCCGCTTTGCGTATTCGGCCCGCTTCTTCTCCAGGTCGATCCGCCCCTGCGACCACTTCACCTGCAGGCGCGGCATCCTCTCGTCATCAACCCGCAAGTACCCGGACTTGCGATCGCCGCCGACGGCGCCAAGCGTCCAGTCCTCCGGTACGCGTACGGAGACGCCATGCCATCCGATCGGCGTCGTTTCATAGCCCAGTTCGACCGTAAAGAGACACCTCCGCGGGGCGGCCGCTTCAGAACGGCAGCGACCGGACCGCCTTGAATATGATGGTCAATCCGATGGACACCATACCGATGAGACCGACACCGCAGGAATACCCCGCCGCGAGCACGGGCGTATACTGCCGCCACCGCGCCGGCCCGAAGCGCCGAGCGAAGTAGTAGCGGCCCAGCATCGCGCCGATCATCATCGGGATCGTGCCCGTGGTGTTCCCGAAGCCGCCGATCAGGCCGTAGAACCAGAGCGACGGCACCCGGAAGGCGCCGAGTATCCAGTAGAGCACGAGAGCGCCGCTTCCGGCGTACCCGATGACCGGGAACTTGATCGCTTTCAGTAGAAACGTGGCCTCTCCGTGAGCCGACTGCTTGGTCGCGGTTGCCCACAGGCACTGGTAGAATGCGTTCAGCGGCCAGTACATCTGGGCGTACGGGTACTGGGACGACGGGATCTGACTGGACTTCCAGAAGAACGACCAGTACGCAAAGCTGCATAGCAGCATCAGGACCAGCAGAAAAGCCTCCGCTTTGACGACGCTGATGACCTTGGTTCCCGTCAGCTCGACCTCGCGGAACTGGGCCGCTGCCCACCCATGGTCGTCCTTGTTGATGGGAGCGAACCAGATGTCAACTCCCTTGTACCCGCTGAGGATGAACACCGCGGGCTGGACCATGGGGATGTCGATCCCGCCTCCCCTCAGCCCGTACATTCGGGCGGATACGTAGGAGATCGCCGGCGTCCAGATGAAGGCGAAGAACATCAGCCAGAAGACCGGGAACTTGGGCACGAGCTGATGGCCCAGGATCACGTAGTAGACTGCGGGCAGCGCCCACGCCAGCAGCGCCAGCCAGATCGGGAAATCACCTCGCCCGGCCGGCACGTCGGCGTAGCCGCGAGCTGCGCCACCTTTGGCGCGGGCGACTCTCGCCTTCATCAGTGTGGACCCCACCAGGTACAGCCCGATGGCGGCGATGGCGAGCGAGATGCCGATGCCGAAGCTCATGTAGAAGTCGAAGTTGAGGGTCATCTCGCTCTGAATTAGGTTCATACCCGGGGACCATTCGGGGAACACCGTGGATATGCCCCTAACGGGGTTGTAGGACAGGTGGTAGAGCAGCGGAGAGAAGAAGAAGTTGGTGAATATCGAGGTGATGAACGCGCCCGCCACGATCGGGAACGGGGCCACGAACCCCCAGAAGATCGGTCCCAGATCCGTGGCGATGGCGATTCGGTTCGTAGGGAACGCGCCTTCCGCGTTCTGCACCAGGTCGATGAACGGAATCGGGATCAGTTTCAGCGGGTCGGCGAGGAAGCCGCCCGTGATCACGGGGATGGCGACGTAGAAGAACCCGTACACCAGACCGATCATGGTGGCGACGCTGAACACCGGCCAGCGCCACGATTCCTTCTCCTCCGAGACCTCTGCCAGCGCGGTGGCGCCTTGAGCGGCGATCGGCGCGAACGGGAACGGCAGCCTCTCGACGTCGGACGTGGTTCGGAACAGGAAGTAACCCATCCCGATCCACTGCATTCGCCCGAAGATGCTGCCCAGCACAGTCAGGACGATGGGGATCGTCCAGTCGTGGTGCAGGAACGTTCGCTGGATGTAGGCGGTTGATCCGAGCGGCGGGGCAACCCACTTCGGGATGTCTTTCGCGATCCCGAAGTTCTGGGCCGCGGTAGAGTTCACCAGGTACGCGTTCCAAACGAAGTAGGCGAAGGCGCCGCCTGCGAGTGCGCCGCCCGCTGACAGCAGGGAACCCGCCATATAGTAAATCATGTACAGCTCTTGGCGAGTCACCTTGACGAAGGACCGGCGGGCCACCTCCGTGATCAGGATAATCGTGGTCCACTGCCCCGCGGAGCCCATGCTCTGCCCCATCATGAGCGCCAGGTAGATGGCCCCGGGCATCATGATGACGCCGATGAAGAGAGCTCCCAGGAACGTCCGGATGGTAAAGCCTTCGCCGAACTCCTTCGGCTCCAGCTCCGGCCGGCGCTCCATGAAGTACTCGCCCTCGCCGACCGGCGTCTCCTTCGGCGCTTCTTCTACTGGTTCAAGTTCCTCCGCCAACCTGGTCACCTACCCTCTGTCAGATTGCCTGCTCACTTACGTAGGCCAGGAGCTCAGCGGCGGCTGCGAAGCAGCCCCGCAGCCTTTGGTCTCCTGCCCCGCGTCTTTGCGCGCGTCAGGAACCACTCCCGCCACCGCCCGCGGCTTCCGCAGCCGGGGTGAGTCCGAGATACCGATCGCGCTCCTCGGACCGCAGCGTCCGCCAGATCAGGAACTGCTTCCGCAGCGTGTTCAGGAACCGGCGGTTCACCCGACGCCATGAAGAGACGTCTCCGCTCACGCGCTCGAGGTGAAGCATGATCTCGAACACGTCCTCCATGTCGGTCGGAATCGTTCTCAGTTGCACCTTCTGGCTCACGCCCAGGTCGAACGGCGCCACCCAGGCCATGAGCTGGATGATGTAGGAGATGCCATACGTCGTCGGCTCGGTGAAGTTCGTCACGTCTTGGGTGACGAAGTCCCCGATCGAGTACTCCTCGTAGGCCTCGAACCACTCCACCATGAAGCGGGTGAGCGCGGTCGCCTGGTAACCGGTCACCGCGAACGGCAGCGGGATGTCCCAGGTGTCGCCCACAGGATCCGGCACCTGCCATCTGCGCTCGAGCGCCGGGGTCGCCACCTCCGACGCCTTGCGCGCCGGGTACACCGTGGACAGCAGCACCACGCCAATGACCACAGTCGTGGAGGCCACCGCGGAAACGGAGGAGTAGTTCAGGTAGAGACCCGGCAGCAAGTGGAATACGGTGATGATCTTGGCCATACCTTGCCCTATGAGGTACCCGAAGATCGCCCCCAGGATGGCGTACACGAACGACTCCGCCATGAACAGCGTGGCGATGTGGTTCGGGGCAAGGCCGATGGAGCTGAAGATGTGGATCTCTTTGACCCGCTCATACACCGCGCCCAGCATCGTGTTCAGCACGATGAGAGCGGCAATCAGGATCGGGATGACGATATCGCTCATTCCGGCGATGGAAGTGCGCCCGATGGCGCTGTACTTCACGATCCGCTGCTGCATGCCGGCATAGAGGTTGAAGCCGAGGCGGGGCATCAGCGCCTTCAGCGTCGTCTCCACTTCCGCCGGCGTGATGAAGCTCACCGCCACCGACTCCACCTCCGCCCCGAGGTTGATGGCGGTGTTGAACGGCACGAACACGACCTGGTCGGGTGAGAGGTGGAGGTATTCCTGGAACCCCGACTTCTGGCCCTGCGACTGCTGCTGGCCGCCGCCCTGGCGGGCCATTCGCTGCATCTGGATCCAGTCGACCGGGGTCAGCGGCTCCTGGTCGAGATCCAGCGTGCGCTTCGCCCTCGCCGCATCCACGATGCCTATCACGTCGTACGGCACGCCGCCCATTTCGATGCGCACCTTGCCCGCGTCCGACGGGCTCATCCGGAACGCCTCGGCCATGCGGGTCGGGATGATGGCGGCATGGACGTCACCCGGGTGGAACCACCGGCCGCCAACAAGCGCCTTGTCCAGCTTGGTGACGTCGGCCTCCGCCGAGCTGAGGCCGATCACCGCCCTGGCGTCATAGGTGGTGCCGCTCGACGGGCTCTTGATCGTCATGAACGACTGCTCCTCGGTCTTGGCGAGGAAGAACCAGGCGCGAGGGGCAACCGCACGGGTGCGGCCGAACTCATCGTCGAGCACGCGGTAGGCCGACTCTTCGATCGGCTCCCACATCGCGTTGCGAACGAGCAGGCCCTGATAGGTCGGCGCGCCCTTGGCGCTGCGCGAGTTGAACTGGGTGGCGGTCTTGACCGAGGTGAAGGAGAGCACCGTGAAGGTCAGCAGTACCAGCGTGAGGCAGGTGAATACCGTGCGTGCGCGCCGCTTTCTCATGTTGCTGATGCCCAGAGAAAACGCCGCCGCCGCCACGCTCATCCGGCCGATGTCCGCGCGGTGAACGCCCGACACCTTCATCTGCAGCATCTTGAGCTGTGTCTCGAACTTCATGGTCACCAGCGTGATTACCATGAAACTCAGGGCGACCATGATGAAGGCCAGCGGCACGATCCACGGGTTCTTCGTGATCTCGAAGGCCGGGTGGATGAAGGCGAAGATCAGGCAGATCAGCGCGAAAATGCACATCACACCGACGATCTGCGTTTTCAGGTTCGGGAACGCGAAGATCAGACGCTCCACGAAAAACGCGAACGGCAGCATCAGGGCGAGATAGAAGAGCACGCCCTTCACCACGTCGTTCATGGTGGAGAGCACCGCGGGATAGGCCCGAGCTTCATACCCCCAGGCGGCGCGGGCTCTCGAGTCGGCCAGCTCATAGTCCTTCTTCGCCAGGGCCTTTTCCGAGTCCGCGAGCAGCCTCCCGGCCGTCGCGTGCATGTCCCGCACGATATCGTTCACGATGCGGAAGCTGGCAAGCTTGTTCAGGCGCATCTCGTCCAGCGCCCACATGTCTTTGGCCACGTGAAGCGGCGTGTGGGAGATGGCGAACGGCTTGTCCGCCTTGTAGCCCAGGCCGCTCTCGGACTTGCCGTTGTCCATGGTCTCGCTCGGCTCGCCGACGGTGTCGGCGTTCAGCAACAGCATGCGGACCGAGCCGCCCCCGAGGCCCATCATCACCTTGACCCGCTGGTCCTTCTCTGCAAACACCAGCGCCACGTCTTCCACGTGTCCTCGCCAGGGCTCCGGGTGCGGAACGGTCAGCCCATAGCGCCGGGGCTCGGCGTCGGTCTGCCCATCGTACACCTTGATATAGCGGAGGGTCGTCAGGCTCTGCGGGTCCACCAGATCGTAGAGAGCGATGGGGATGCAGTCGAATACGACGATCGTGAATTCCTTCTTGCCCGAGGTGATGAAGAATTGCGTCGGATCGGGGTCGCTGCGGCTGACCATCGGGCCCCAGTCGGGCGCGTAGTCGATATCCCCATTATCGTTGGTGTGATAGGCCTCCAGGTAGCTTGGCTTGCGCCATCCATAGGCGTTGATGGTCGGATAGCCCCAGAAGTGCGCCCGCCCTCTGCCGTCCACGATCTCCACCAGGTCGCCGCGGGTACCCATCAGAGTGGAATCGGACATCCTGGCGACGCACATCGTGCCCTTGATGACCTTATCGGCAACGATGCTCTTGGTAGGATCGAAGGCGAGCGCCTTGACATCGAGTTCGGCGAAGCCGCCGGACAGCGTCATGCGGGAGAACTTCGGGTCCTTGTCAACGGGCATCTTGGGGTCGTTGACGATGTCCCACATGGAGGCGGCCAGGAAGCACGTCTGATCGTAGAGGTTGCCGAAGTTGACTTCGTCGATGGTGTCGAACGGCGTGTCGACCAGCGGCCTTTCGTCGTCGGTGGTCACGAACGCCGCCCCCCTCGAACCACCGAGGGTGATGGGCTCGTTATCGA
The DNA here is from genome assembly GCA_050010895.1 of Armatimonadota bacterium. Classification (GTDB taxonomy): domain Bacteria; phylum Armatimonadota; class Hebobacteria; order Hebobacterales; family Hebobacteraceae; genus JBEKKD01. The sequence continues at coordinate 1,917 of JBEKKD010000037.1, read as the reverse complement.
GAGCGATCTTGCCGAAGATGAACGTCCGCCATGGCTTCCCGTAGATCGGGTTCACGCCATCTGCAAATCCGGCATCGGCATCGGTGAAGCCCTTGGTAGTCTCGAAGGTCACCATCAGCCCGGCGTTCTCCCGGATCGTCCGGGCGAAGTCCGAGAACTGGCGGCTGATGTCCATGTCCTCGCGCTGATCGTAGAACATGCCCTTGTAGAACAGCCCGACCCGGTTGTGGTGAGTGGAGAGGTCGAACGCCAGGAAGAGGTTGATGGGCTCCCTCTTCATCACCGTGTGCGTATACGGGATGAGCCCCAAGAACTTCGTCCGCTCTCTGACCGGCGTACCGTCCGTCAGCTCCGTCAGGTGGTTCGCGACGTAGTTACGGATGCCTGCGAGGCCAAGAAAATGCGCGCCATTGAAGATGACGCGCACGGTCCGCTTCGGTGGGTGCTTGGCAAGAATGCGGGTCATTTCCAGGAGGCTGGCGGCGCCTGCAGTGCTCTCCGCACCCGGTGAGATCTGCGGCACTATCGACATGGCATCGTAATAGGCCGTCAGGTAGACGACTTGCTTCTTCAGCTCGGGATCGGTGCCAGGGATCTCGGCGACGATGTTCCATGCCTGGCGGCGCTCCCAGGTCATTCGGCAGTTGAGGCGGACGGTGACCACGGGCTCTGACTTCAATCGGGCGGTGAGCCGGTCGGCGTCGTTGCGGGAGATCCAGAACCGTGGGATGTTGATCGGAATCCGCACGAACTTCGCTTCTGCCTCTCCCCTTTCCAGCGCATCGGGCTCGACGAAGAGCACGGCCTTCGCGCCCAGGCGAGGAGCATTCAGCCATGTCGTCCCGGCGATGAACTGCATCAGCACGGCGGTTCCATCCACATCTTTGCCGCTGAACTCCGTCAGAGCTCCGTCGGCGCCGTCGATCAACCGGTAGGTCTGCCCGCCCTCCGGCAATTGGGAGGTGCGAACGAGGTTAGGCCACAATGGATAGATCGGATAGCTCTCGACCGCCTTGCCGCTCTCCACGACTTCGACGGTCGGCTGGCCCCACACCCAGGGAACAGTCACCCAGTAGGCTTCGCGATAGGGGAGCTTCGGGTCGAGTCCTTTGCTGCTGACATCCGTCAGGCCGAGGCGCTGCACTTCCTTTACTATATACTCCGCCGCCTTCTCGGCGCCGGGATATCCGGCGAGCCGAGGCGGGTACGTGTTGGTCTTGGCGTCGTACCCGGTGATCCCCTGGGTATGCCGCTCCATCTCCGACTGCTTCACTTCCCCCGAGAAGTCCTTCCACCACCGCTTTTGGTCAGCGGTGGGTTCCTTCTTCCCCAGAGCGGCCGGACACGGCGACGAAACCATGAGCGAGGCCACGATGAAACCGGCCAAACACATCATTAGCCCGCGCTGCGCGCCGCGCTGGAATACCTTCATGTCACGTCGCCTCCTGATGTCGGTGAGGGCGGGTGGCCACAACCCGCAACTGCTGCGATTCACGCCGGATCTTCAGTTTTCGCCATGCTAACACGGCGGCCGAGTCAAGTCAATCTGCAGCACACTGCACCGCCAGTCTCCGCTGTTCGGCAGTGTACAACGCAGTACCTGCAAGCCGCGCGCGAGGGCGCGCAGCAATTCCGGGGCGGCTTCGTGCAGTTCGAAACGCCCCGAGCGCCGTCGCCCTTGCCGCCGTGCCTCCGCCTCCTCGCCTCCTCGCCTCCTCGACTGGTTGCACTCCGAACGGACCCGCGCTTGACAAGTCAGAAGTACGTATGTACATTTATGCATATGTTACGCGGCGAAGCGTCGCGCGGAGATGAGTCACCTATGGATCAACTGGTGCGCGTGCTCAGGGGACTGGCCGACCCGACTCGGGTCAGGATCGTGCAACTGCTGACATCGCGAGATGAGTTGTGCGTCTG
>JBEKKD010000036.1:0-15613 GCA_050010895.1 Armatimonadota bacterium | reverse complement strand
CGAGACCAGGCGGGCAACAGCCGCGTCGAGCAGCGCCTGCGTCAACCCCCGATCAGTTGGTGGCGCCACCAGCGCCCAGATCTGGCCCTGCGACGGGTCCGGCCTGCGTTCGGGCAAGCTGTACCAGGAGTTCGTCAGCGGCCCAAAATGCACGAATCCGACCGCTCGGCCGGCGTCAACTGCGACCAGCAGCGCTGCAGGGTCGAAGGATGGCTGCGCGGTGACTCTGTCGATGAAGTCCCGCTCAGTGAGCGACGTGGAGTTCGGGCCGCCGGAGAACGCGTCGTTCCATACCGCGGTCAGCTCCGGCAGGTCCTCTGGTTGGTAGGTGTGGAATGTGATCACTGTGGTTGGCGGCCCGGGGCGACTGTCGCTAGAGTTCGCTGATCGCGCGATCGCTCCTGCGCGGCATTCGAGCGGACCTTCGGCCCAGGAGTCGCTGGAAGACGATCGCTTCTTGACACGTCGGCGGCGATTGCCATACCCTCCAGGTGTCTGTCATACCGCCGGTAATGGAAATCAGTTGAGAGCGATTTCGACCACGTTCGTCCTGGCAGTCTGTGTCGTTTTCTCGTGTGCTCTATCCGCTTCAGCGCTGACGCTTGCGGACGAGGTCCGCGCGGGCAAGCAGGTGATGGCTGAAGTGCGGCCTCTCGGGCTGACTGAAGATCGCTCGCTCGATGCCATTGGCGATCGGCTGAAAGCCGAGATGCACCGGAAAGAGCTGACCTGGCGATTCTGGATCGTCGAGGACATGAAGGACTTCAACGCGTTCGCCGCGCCGGGCGGATTCGTCTTCATCACTCGCATCTACTACGAGAAGCTGAGCGAGGACGAGGCCGCGTTCGTGATCGGCCATGAGATGGCGCACGTCGACCTCCGCCATTACGAGAAGGAGCTTGGCCGCGAGCAGAAGGCGAACATCGGCAATCTGCTGTTGAAAGTGGTCGCGGGCGGTGGGGGCGTGTGGGGCGCCGCCGCCGATATCGGGGCGACGGCATATATGACTCACTACAGCCGCACTCTCGAGCGCGCTGCCGACTTCGCGGGCTACAGGTACGCTCGCGATGCCGGCTACAACGCGTCGGCCGCCGTCACCGCGTTGAGCAAGCTGGGCAAAGAACCCAGCATGCACCCCTGGATCGCCAACATCTACGCCACTCACCCGATCCTCTCCGTGCGCGAGGATCAGCTTGCCGCCCTCGGCGGCGAGGCCCCGAAAGACCTCCAGCCACAGCCGCCCGCGACCAGCCACCAGCGCAACCTCAGCGCGGGGCTCCAGCCGTTCGATCCGCCAATCCCGGTCGCGGTGCGAGTGACCGGCGCAGACGGCAAGCGGTGGGAGAACCACTGGCGGAAGAGCTTCACGAAGCAACTGCACACCCACCTGCTCCCACTCGGGTTCAAGATCGCCGGCGACGACCTGATGTATAAGCCCGATATCGGCGACCCGGTCGCAGCCGCGCGGAGTCGGAATGCGCGGTACCTCCTTCTGATCTCCGTCCGAGACATGCAGAGCGCCTCCGACGGCGCGGAGGCCCCGACAGGCACTCCGGTGCGGGCGAAAATCGATCTCACTGCCAGACTTGTGGACGTGGCGTGCGGGGGAGACGCGGCGCCGGGCACGACGGTCTGCAGGGAGAAGAAGGCGATCGATGTGCTGCTGCCTGATCCAGATGAGCTGTACACCGACTCGGCCGTCGGGAGTCTGTCGGACAGGGCGGCAAGGAAGATCGCCGTTGCCGCCGCGAAAGGGCTGGGGGCGAAGCCCGCGCCGCCGGAGCAGAAGGCAGGCGCCAGCCCTGAGAAGAAGAGCGATCAGGAATCGAAGCCGTAGTTCGCCCCGGATTCGAGAGGCGAAGGGGGTCCCGTGGACACCGATGCTCTGAAGAACCAGCTCGACGAGCGCAATACTCGCTACCGGCGCGAACTGGAAGACTGGTTCAGGTCGTGGATCGTCGATGGATACGCGGAGCGCGCCGGCACGCTGTGGAAGCGCGACTACTCCAGCGTCGAGGCCTATGAGCGCAGCGTTCAGCCGAACCGGGAGCGGTGGCGCGCGATCCTGAACCCGCCCGATCTCCGCATCTCCGGGCCGCCCGAGTCGGAGCCGGTGCGCGGGCTGGAGGGCCTGGATGCGAGATACGTTCGCCTTCCCCTGGGCGAACGGCTGCGTGCCGAGGCAATCCTCGCGATTCCCAAGTCGAAAGGCCCGGTGCCTCTCATCGTCAGCCAGCATGGCATCGGCTCGCAGCCCGAGCATGTGTTCGGGCTGATCGATCCCGAGGGAGTCTACCATTCCTATGCCCGCCGGCTCGTCGAGGCGGGATTCGCCGTGCTCGCGCCGATGAATTTGTTCGGCGGTCCGCCGCGCGGCAGGATCGTGCGCATGGCAACGCTCGCCGGCACAACGCTGCCGGGCATCGAACTCGTGCGAATGCAGCGCCTGCTCGACGTGGTGCTGCAGCAGCCGGAGATCGATTCGGAGAAGGTCGGCTTCTGGGGACTGAGCCTGGGCGGCATGGCGGCCCAGCTCTGGGGGCCCCTGGAGCCGAGACTGCGGGCCATTATCAGCGCGGCCTGGTTCAACTCGCGGCTCGCGAAGATGGTGATTCCCGACCCCAGGTACTCCTGTTTCCTCGATGTGCAGGAGGAGCACGTGTTCATCCGCGGCTGGCTGACCGAGTTCTGCGACAGCGACCTCGTCAGCCTCATCTGCCCGCGCCCCTTCCTGGTGCAGGCAGGTAAGGCCGATGGCATCGCGTGGTGGCCGCAACTGGTGGAGGAGTTCGGGGATCTGAAGCGCCACTACCACCAGCTCGGGATCGCAGATCGCTGCGCGATCGACCTTCACGAAGGCGGCCACGAAGTGCGAGTCGAGAACGGGATCGCGTGGCTGAAGAAGTGGCTGTGACGTATCCGGGAACGGCGCTCTGCGACGTTCCTGGGGCAGCGGACGCGTCTTGTCCGCGCACATCCTACGGGGTATACTTGCACCACCATGGCAACCAAGACAAGAGCGAAAGCAAAGCCAAAGACTAAGGCGACGGCGAAGCGGACCAAGGAGTATCTGGTCGACGCAGAGGGCCGCCGCGTCGCGGTCGTGCTGCCGATCAGGATGTACGAGCGGCTCGTCGAGAGAGTCGAGGACCTGGAAGATCTCCGGGCGGCAGAGGAAGCAAGGGCAGAACCTGGCGAATCCATCCCATGGGAAGTGGTGAAGGCGGAACTGCACGCGAAGCGTAAGCTGCACTGATGCGCCTCGTCATTCGCCCCGCCGCTAGGCGGGATCTCGGGAGACTCGCCCCGGAAGTTGCAGACCGCGTTGAGCAGCAGGTCGGCGCGCTCGAGTACGACCCGCGTCCCCCAGGGTGCCTGCTGCTGCGTGGTCAGTTACCCAGCGCGTGGCGGATTCGCGTCGGCGACTGGCGGATCATCTACGACATCAGTGACGAGGCCGGCGTGGTGACGATCCTCCCGATACTGCACCGCAGCGTCGCCTACCGTCACTGATCCCGTACTCAATGCGCCCATCTCCTGCCCGCTGCAGCTCCCCCGGCAAGGACTTGCTCTCCGTCTGCAGAACATCACGCCACTCACCTATCAGTGGAGGGCGAGATGACCAAGAAGAGATTCGCGCTCATCGGTGCGGGCGTGTTCGGAGAGATGCACGCGAAAGCGTATAGCGGCCATCCCGAGGCCGACTTCGCGGCCGTCTGCGATCTCAACGCCGAGCGCGCCAAGGCGATAGCCTCGCAGTACGGCGCGGCCAGGCAGTGCAGCGACTGGCGTGAGATCGCGTCCGACAAGACCATCGACGCGGTCTCGGTGGCGACGCCGGATTTCGCGCACACCGAGATCGCGGTGGCGTTGGCGAAGGCCGGCAAGCATATCCTCGTCGAGAAGCCCCTGGCGATGACGGTGGCGGATTGCGAGGCCATTATCGCCGCCGCGAAGTCGGCCCGCGTCAAGCTGATGGTGGATTTCCATAACCGATGGAACCCACCGTTTCACGAAGCGCACCGCATCCTGCGGGCCGGCGAGATCGGCGAGGCGCGCTTCGTCTCCTACCGGCTCAGCGACACGAAGTACGTGCCGTTCGAGATGGTAACCTGGGCGGATCGGTCGTCGGTGCTCTGGTTCTTGGGCAGCCATGCCGTCGATATGGTTTGCTGGCTCATCGGAGAATGGCCGAGCCGCGTCTACAGCGTTTCGCGCCGGGTCGTGTTGAAGGCAGGCGGAGTCGATACCCCGGATTTCTTTCAGAGCACGCTCGAGTTCCCCGGCGGCGCGGTGGCATCGATCGAGAACTCGTGGCTGCTGCCTGAAACGTCTCCCTCCATCGTCGACGTGAAGTGCCAGGTCCAGGCCGGCACGGGAGCGATCTTCATCGATCCGACGAACAATGGCACCATAGTGATCGAGGGTCCCGACAAGTACTCCTACGGGGACGTGCTCGGATCGCCGGTGATCCACGGCAAGCAGCAGGGCTTTCTGGTGGCGAGCATCGCGCACTTCAGCGACTGCGTCATCAACGACCGGGAGCCGCTCGTGCCGGGTGAAGTCGGCCTGGAAGTTACCCGCGTTCTCTCCGCCATCGAAGAATCCGTTGCCAGCGGCCAGCCTGTGGAGGTGCGGCGGTGAGGAAGGCCTCGAAGAAGCAGCCCCCCATCGAAGTCGCGAGGCATGGAGATTGGACGCATGTGTATGCCGAGGTCGATGGCAAGGATGCCAGCCGCGTCTACATCGGCAGGAAGCAGATCAGAGTGGGCCCGGCAGGCGAAATCCGGATGGCGGGCATCGGGGGAGTGGGCACGGAGCCTGCGATGCGCGGCAAAGGGATCGCGCGCCGCGTCTACCAGCGGACGATGCGTGAAATCCGGCGGCAGCGCTACTCCTGCACCGGCCTCTTCACCGGCACCACCATCGTCGCCCATCGCCTCTACCGCGATTTCGGCTACACCGATGTCAAGGTCTTCGCTCAGCCTGGCAAGCTGCTCGACCCCGCTGCATTCGTCGGGAAGGTGATCTCTCATCTGGCCAAGCGTGAACCGCTTTCGGGCTGGCGCGGCACGATGACGGTGAAGTTGAGAGAGCACCCGCCTGTCCACCTGCGCCTGGAATCCGGCGAGGTGACACAGCTATCCCGCGCGCCCTCGGCGGCCGATCTGTCGATGACACTGTCGGATATGGCCTTCGCAGCGCTCTCATGGGGCGCGGCCACCCCGGAGTACCTACTCACCACGCGCGAGCTTGAGTGGCAGGGCAGCGAAGAGGCATGGGAGCGCCTGCAGCAGGTGCTGTCCGCAAGCCGCCCCTGCATCCACGGATATTGAGAGGCCCGATGGCGCCAACGACCAGGAAAACGGGATCGCCCGCGAAGATCAAGCTTCGCAGCTTCCGCGAGGGCGACGAGATAGCCATCGCGCAGCTCTTCGCTGCCTACGTGGCGGATTTCGTGGGCCCGTCGCCTGTGACTCCGCAGTCGTGGCGAAGGTATTACCGCCGGCAGACGTGGTCGGGTCCCTCCGTCCAGGATGACCCCGATTGCGCCCGGCTGGCGCTGATGGGAAGCAGGGTCGTCGGCTACGCGGTCACCGACTACAAGCCTGAGTTCGAGGACGACAACGCCGCGGTGCAGGAGCTGTGCGTCGAGCGCGGCCCGAACGCCGATGCCATCGCACAGGCGCTGCTCGTCGACTCCGAGCAGCGGGCGCGCACGCGCGGGAAGCAGGCGATCCTGCTCTCCCTGCCAGTTGAGGACGCTATTGCCATGCGGGCCGCACGGGCACTGGGCTTCCGGTCCTCAGGCGACGGCGGAGCGGTGTTCATGGCCGCGATCGTGGATCTCTCGCGGTTCCTGACGGAGATCGCGCCGGAGCTGACGCGGCGAGTCTCCGCCAGTGAGTTCGCCCAGTGGTCGGGCATGATTGCGATCGAGAGCGGGCAGATGACATCCGGTCTCAAGCTCACCAAGGGCCGCGCCCAGATCGCTCCGGCGCGCAGCGCGAGCATCCGAGCCGCCATACACCCCGAAGCGCTCCCGCCGGTGCTGCTGGGCCAGTTGCGCGTGAGCGAGGCGTTTCTGCAGAACCGGCTTGCCGTAACAGCATCGGACCGCATGCAGGCGCTGAAGCTGCTGGACGTGCTCTTTCCCAGAGCGCCGATGTTCCTGCCCAAGATGCAGTGGTGGTAGACCAAGTCGCGCCGAGCATGCCTCGGGGAGATGTCTGCGGGGCCGAACTTTCCGCCGTCCGTACGCGTCAACTCTGGCAGTGATCGCGTGAGGTGAATGCAATGAGGACATTCGCGGCGCTCCTGCTCCTGGCTTTCTCGCTGGCTCTGCTGCGTGCGCCATCAGAGGGCGCGGACACGAACCTGCTCCCGAACCCGTCGTTCGAGGCCGGCCGCGGCGCTCGCCCGGACTACTGGGACGGATTCGGGCTCGGCAAGCGTACCTGGGAGTTCAAAAGCGTCGATGGCGAGCGCTGCGTCAGCATCGCCGGAGACGGTCGCGAGGACGGCTGGTGGTTCACTCGCCGCGGCGGCAAGGTCCAGCGTAACCGGCTGTATCAGGTCTCCTATTGGGTTCGCGAGGACGCGCGAGGCGCGCTTGGCCTGGTAATGGGAGGCATCAACCTCACGCGGCACTACGCGGTCGCCGATACGCAGTGGCAGCGGCAGGAGTGCTTCCTGCGCAGCCCCGACGACCTGCGCAACGTGGAGTTCCGGCTGGCGCAGAAAGGCGCCGATGGCGTGGTCTACTTCGACAACGTTGCCATGCGCCCGGCGGTCGCCGTGTATCGCTCCCGCGGCACGGGGGACTTCGCCCTCGGCGACGGAGAGAGCATCGCCGAACGCCGCTACGTCGCCGCTCACGATCTGCTTGGGAAGGGCACCAGCGACTGCCGCTTCCTCGATCGGTATACTGCAGAGATGGATCACGACCGCTGGGTTCTCAACGGCGAGCGGCTCGACGGAGTCGTGTATCACCACGACGTCGCGCGTCTGGGCCCGGTCGACGCGGCCGCTTCGTTGAATCCCGCCGTCGAGACGAGCGCTGCGCGCGTGATCCAACAGACTGCTGCGACAGTGGAGGTCGACGTCGCCCGCTGCCAGGGGAAGCTGGGCGTGCAAGTCGCCGACAACCCGAATGGCCCGTGGCTGCAGATCGGCGCGGCCGTGAAGCCCGGGCACATCAAAGCCGACGTGCCCGGGTCCCTGCTGCCGAAGCGAGACATCTGGGTGCGACTCAAGTCCCTCGGAGGACGGCGGATAGAGGTGACCGGGTACCGCTACAGCGCGGTCTTGCGCTCGGAGGAGCCGTACCCGCCGATAGCAGGACAGACCGCATATCTGACCATCCTCGAACAGACGCCCGATCTCGATTTTCGCGTCGTCGATGCCGGCGAGGTGGCTCCCGGCGGCCGGGCAGAAGTGCGGATGGTTATCGGCAGCGGAGGCCCCCGGCGCCGCCTCGTGGCTGCCGCGCTCGCGCTCAAAGGAAACTATATCATCTCGCGGCAGGAAGAGACGTTCTGGCTTGCCAAGGACTCAGCCCATCTCACCGTCCTCCCCTACTCCGCCGCGACCGGCGCGGAGATGCTGGAGATCACCTGCCGCGACGAAAAGACAGGAGACGTGCTCCTGCTGCTCGAGTCGAGATTCGCCCCGCGGCTGGCGCAGAGCCGCGGGAAGTAGATCGGCGCGCGCCGGGGTCGGGTCCTGGAGCCGGAGCGCGCGGCGATCCTGCCGTCCGCACGGCAACTTCTCGTCACCCTTTGCCGGCGCCTCAGATTGACTTTCAAACATATCCCGTCGTACAATCGTAGTGGACAAGGAAGCTCGCCTGCGGTGAGCTTCTGTCTGCGCGCGACTCATACTATGGAGGACGATGTTGGCGATCAGCACGGCGGATTTCAGGACTGGTCTCACGATAGAGATCGGCGAAGGCATCTTCCAGATCGTGGAATTCCAGCACGTGAAACCGGGCAAGGGCGGGGCATTCGTACGCACGCGGCTGCGCAATATCCGCACGGGAGCGGTGATCGATAAAACCTTCCGGGCCGGCGAGCGGATGGAGCAGGCGATCATCGAGCGCCGCCCGATGCAGTTCCTGTTCCGAGCCGGCGATGAGTACACGTTTATGGACATGGAGACCTTCGACCAGGTATCGCTCTCTGCAGACCGCGTCGGCGAGGGCGTGAAATACCTCAAGCCGGATGTCGAGGTCTCGGTTGCCTTCTTCGGCGACGAGATCATCGGCGTCGAGCTGCCCAACACGATGGAGCTGGCGGTGACCCAGACCGATCCCGGGCTGCGGGGCGACACCGCCACCGGCGGCAACAAGCCGGCAACGCTTGAGACCGGCGCGGTGGTCAATGTCCCCTTGTTCGTCAACGAAGGCGACGTGATCAGGGTGGATACGCGGTCGGGCAAGTACCTGGAGCGGGCGTCAACCTGAACTGCCGGGGAGGCCGGAGTCGTGGATCTCAAGCGAATAGAACAGCTCATCGATCTCATGGAGAAGTCGGGGGTGAGCCAACTGTCACTGGAAGTCCCCGATTACAAGATCAGCATCACGCGCGGGGCGCGTGAGTGCGCGGATCCGGCGCCCGCAGTGGCGGATGCGAGCACGGTCGGGATTCCTGTGGAGGCCGTCGACGAGAAGGAACTGGAGGCGCTTGAGGCGGTCCCTGTCGTCTCGCCGGTGGTGGGAGTCTTCCACAACGGAGGTATGGTGAATCCGCGACAGGCGGTGGAAGAGGGCGCTCGCGTGGAGAGGGGGCGTCTGCTCGCGGCGATCGAGGCGATGAAGGTGCCGAATGACATTCGCGCGCCGGTGAGCGGTGTCGTGTCAAAGATATTGGTGCAGGACGGGGCGGCGGTCGAGTATGGTCAGACGCTGTTTCTGATCCAGCCGGAAGAGGGTGGTGAGATCGATGATGGGGATTCGCTGGTCGGGTTGGCGTAGCTCCGAGCGCGGCTTCCTCATGCTGATCGGCCTGCTGGTCGTGCTGGTCATCATCATGATACTCTACAAGTCGGAGTTCGGGGGACCGGCAGGAGGCGGCTCGGCCGCGCCGGGCGGGCCGCAGACCATGCTCGGCGGAGCAGTCGACCGGGCAGACCAGACTATTTGTCGCAACAACCTGTCCCAATTGCGCGCCGCCATCACCATCTACCAGGGCAATAACGGCACCTTCCCGCCTTCGCTCGAAGCGCTCCAGTCCAATGTCGTGCTCAAGTGCCCGGTCGGCGGCGAGCCCTACCAGTACGACCCTGCGACCGGCACGGTCCACTGTACCCATCCGGGGCATGAGTCGTTCTGACACAGCGTCTCGGCAATGGGTTACTGCAGGGGCAGCATTCTGCCGTTGCTCGGGAACCTGTTCGGAGAAGAGGCCTGCTAGGTGTTCAAGAAGATCCTGATCGCGAATCGCGGCGAGATCGCGGTTCGCGTTATCCGCACCTGCCGTGAGATGCACATTGCCACGGTGGCGGTATACTCCCAGGCCGACGCGGACTGCCTCCATGTGAGGCTTGCCGACGAAGCCGTGTGCATCGGGCCGCCCGCCAACAAAGACAGCTATCTGAACATCCCGAACATCATGCAGGCGGCGATGAACACCGGCGCCGACGCTATCCATCCGGGATATGGGAACCTCTCCGAGGTCGCCGCCTTCGCCGAGAACTGCGAGATCTGCAACATCAAGTTCATCGGCCCGACTGCAGAGACGATCCGCCGGATGCAGGACAAGGCCGCCGCTCGCATCGTCATGCGGGACGCGGGCGTGCCGGTGATTCCCGGCAGCGATGGTACCGTGCAGAGCGACCAGGAAGCGTCCCGGATCGCGAGTCGCCTCGGATATCCGGTGCTGATCAAGGCCGCCATGGGTGGGGGCGGTCGCGGGATACGGGTAGCCCACAATGAAGACCAGCTTCTTCGCAGTCTCAGGCTGGCCCAGAGCGAGGCCCAGGCCGCGTTCGGGCGGGGTGACGTCTACATCGAGAAGTACCTGGAAGAGCCGCGCCACGTCGAGTTCCAGATTCTGGCCGATGCCCACGGGAACCTGATCCACCTGGGCGAGCGCGATTGCTCGATCCAGACGAACAAGCACCAGAAGCTCCTCGAGGAGTCGCCCTGCTTCGGGCTCGGCCGCCGCCTCCGCCATCACATGGGCGAGGCCGCGGTCCGGGGGGCGAAGGCGGTCGGCTATGCCAACGCCGGCACCGTCGAATTCATGGTCGAACGGTCCGGGCGATTCTACTTCCTGGAGATGAACACGCGAATCCAGGTTGAGCACCCGGTGACCGAGATGGTCACCGGCATCGACATCGTGAAGGAGCAGATTCGCATAGCCTATGGGCACAAGCTCGGGCGCAGCCAGCGCGACATCGAGTTCCGCGGCCACGCGATGGAATGCCGCATCACCGCGGAGGACTACACGAATCGATTCCTGGCGTCGAGCGGCGTCGTCAACTCATTGCACGTGCCGGGCGGTCCCGGCGTCAGGGTGGACAGCCACCTCTACCCCGGCTACGTGATCCCGCCCTATTACGATGCCCTCCTTGCCAAACTGATCGTGTGGGCGCCAACCCGGCCCGAGGCAATAGTCAAGGCCTCGCGGGCGCTGAAGGAGTTCGAGATCGGTGGTCTGAAAACGACGATTCCGTTTCACCAGCAGGTGCTGGCGAACGCCTACTTCCGACGGGGCGACATCGCCACCAGCTTCGTCCAGAGCCGGATGGGAGTGGAATGACGCCGGCGTCGAGAGGAGAGCGCGTGAGGATGGTGCATGGGTAAGCGGAGAAGCAGCCGCCAGCTCGCGCTGCGCACGCTGTTCCAGGTGGACGTGGGGCGCATATCGGCCGATGAGGCGATGTCGGTCTCGCTCTCGGCGGGCGATGGCAGCGCCGATACTCAGGTCTTTGCCCGCGAGCTGGTCGAGCAGGTCACCCGCAACCGGGACCGCATCGATGCCCTCATCGAGAGGTACGCCCGCGGCTGGACGCTGGAGCGCATGGCCAACGTGGATCGAAACGTCCTGCGACTCGCCATCTGTGAGCTCCTCTACTTCAGCGACATCCCTGCCAGCGTCAGCGTAGACGAGGCCGTGGAGCTGGCGAAGAAGTACAGCACCGCTGAATCCGGCAGATTCGTGAACGGCATCCTCGGGAACCTGGTTCGCCACCTGGACGAAGAGAAGCAGGGGATCGAGCAGTGTCGGCCATGAGGGACGCGGAGGACCGGGCGCGGCGATTCGTGTTCACCGTCACCCAGGTGACGCGGTATATCCGCACGCTCCTTTCGCAGGACAGGTCGCTGCAGGATCTATGGGTGCGGGGGGAGATCAGCGATCTCACGCGGCATGGATCCGGCCATTGCTACTTCACGCTCAAGGAGCAGGCCACCCAGCTCCGCTGCGTGATGTTCCGCGAGGAGGCGCAGTCGCTCTCCTTCGCTCCCGCCGAAGGCATGGCCGTGATCGCGCATGGCGCCATCTCGGTCTATGAGCAGCGCGGGCAGTACCAGCTCATCGTGCGCGAACTCGAACAGCAGGGCGTCGGTGACCTCTACCTCGCGTTCGAACGGCTGAAGGCCAAGCTCATGGCCGAGGGGCTCTTCGAGGAGAGCAGAAAGCGGCCGCTGCCCGCGTTTCCGCGCCGGATCGCGCTGCTGACCTCAGCGCACGGCGCGGCCATCCACGATATGCTGACCACTCTCCGTCATCGGTGGCCGGCCGCCGATGTCATCGTGATTCCAACCCCAGTCAGCGGCGCCGCGGCCGCGGCAGGCATCGTGAAGTCGCTGCGTCTGCTGCGGTCGCTCGATGGGGCGGATGTCGCCATCGTGGCGCGAGGCGGCGGGTCAATCGAGGAGCTGTCCGGCTTCAACGCCGAGGAAGTGGCGAGAGCGATCGTCGCCTCCCCCATACCCGTGGTCACCGGAATAGGTCACGAGACAGACTTCACCATAGCGGAGTTCGTCGCCGATCACCGCGCCCCCACGCCGACCGCGGCTGCGGCCGCGGTGTCGCCCGACTGCCAGGAGTTGCTGCGCCAGGTCCATGGGTGTCAGCGCATCATCGCTCAGCAACTGCGGCGACTGGCCGAACGTCATCGCCGAGAGTTGAGGCTGATCCGCGCTCGCCCCGTGCTGCGTATGCCGCTCCTGATCCTGGCTCAGCGCCGGCAGCAAGTAGATGATCTCGTCGCCTCCCTGCCCGGAAGCATGAGACACCGGCTGACCGAATTCAGACAGCGCTTTGGCCGGATCCACGGCCGTCTCCTGGCGCTCAGCCCTCAGTCGGTGCTGGCCCGAGGTTTCTCGATCACGCGATTGCCGGGCGGAACGGTCGTGCGCGCGGCGAAGCAACTACAGGTCGGCATCGGCGTGGAGCTGATGCTCGCCGAGGGTTCGGCCGCGGCAGAGGTGCGAGAAGTGCGAGGATGATACTACGTAAGATGCAACGCTATCAGGAGAACCGTATGCGCGCACGTTATACGTTCGGCGCCGCCATCGCGGCGCTGCTCACGCTCGCGTCGATGGCACTGGCCGCCCAGCCCGCACCGGCGCAGCCGCCCAAGGGAGACGCGGATTTCCGGGCTGCCTGGATCGCGTTCGCGGCCCCCGCGGGCGATCCCGAGAAGGCCAAGTCGATGGATGCTCGCCAGGAAGCGCGGATGGCCGCCATCCCGATGATGGAAGCGGCGGCCGAGGCCGACCCGAAAAACTGGATTTACCAGGAATCGCTCGGCTACATCTGCCTCACCGCCGGCAAGTACGACAAGGCGAAGACCGCCATCGACAGGGCCATCCGCATCAAAGGCGATCGGCCGCTTCTGTACGTGCTTCGCGGGCAGGCGGAGGCGGCGCTCGCAGAGATGAACCCACCGGAAGCCGGCAAGAACATCCAGCCCGCCATCGACGGGTTCGACCGCGCCGGGCGTGCGGACAAGTTGAACGCGCTGCCCCTTCTCCAGGGAGCCAGCGTTGCATTCGATGTCGACCGGCACGACCTGGCCGTTCCACTGATCAAGGAGGGGCTGCAGCGGCCGGGCTGCATGCTGTACACCTTGATGATGCCCGCGGATTTGTTCCAGGACAAGGGAGAGTCAGTCCGGGCATGGCAGTACGTGCAGCTTGGACACTGGTACGAGCTGCTGGCTCGGTTCCGCAATGACAGCCGCGTGCTCCTCAAGCGCGGGGCCTACTACGAGCAAAAGCGGGACCTCGCGCAGGCTGACCAGCAGTACCGCTGGGCCCTGCAGATCGGACGCACGGTCGGCGCTATGCAGCCGAATCTCTTCATCAACGTGGCCGCCGCCACCGACATCATGGAAGACGCCTACCACAGCCTCGCGCACGTGGCCGCCATATCCGTCGTCCGGGACGCAGTGAAGGCAGCCGGTCAGCCCGAATCTACGGACTACCCTGAGTCGGCCAGGGCACTCATTCGTGGGCTCTTCGTCTACACGAAAGCAACTCCGCAGCAGGCGGCGACCGCCTTTTCGGACTGGAGCCACCTCGATCCGGCCCCCGCGAGCCTGGAAGATAGTCGCTGGACGCTGGAGCTGCTGGCGAACTTCTACGAATGGTACGCTGGCCGCGCCGGCCTGCCGCGCCCGGCCGCGGGCAGCGACCTCGACCGATGGATCGGCGAAGCGGGCGTGGTGACGTTCGGGCGCGGCCAACTCTCGGCGGCGCTCGACCTGTACGTCAAGGAGATCACCAAGAACCCGCCCACGGTTCAGGAGATACTCGCGATCGAGGAGAGGTCGGTGGCCTCGGTTATTGCCGGTATCGGGCTGACGCCGCATCCGGTGTTCTCCCCTCCGGCTGCGCCCCCCGCCAAACCCGCTGCCCAGGCGAAGCCGGCGCGGGTTACGCATGCGCTTTCGTCCAGGCGAGGAGAGGCGGCCAGTTGAGCCGCGGCGCCAAGAAAAACAGCCCGTCGGGCGAGCCGACGTTCGAGCAAGCGCTGGCGCGGCTCGAAGAGATCGCACACCAGCTCGAGAGCGGCGACCTGCCTCTCGAGGAAGCGATTGCTCTGGCGGAAGAAGGCTTCTCGCTGTCGCATTTCTGTGAAGAGCAGTTGACGGCCGCCGAGGGCAAGATCCAGCAACTGGTGGAGCGCATGGGGCGGCCGGTGCTGGAGCCGCTGCAGCCGGAAGAAGGCGAAGAAGAGTGACATCACGCGGGACGTGCCTGCTGGATCATATCGGCGGCCCGGCCGATCTCCGCACGTTGAGCCGCGAGCAGTTGGTCCAGCTCGCGGCCGAGATTCGCGAGTGCATGATTTCGACCGTCTCTCAGACCGGCGGCCATTTGGCCGCGAGCCTGGGCGCAGTCGAACTGGCAGTCGCGCTGCATTACGTTCTCGAGAGCCCCAGGGACAAGATCGTCTGGGATGTCGGCCACCAGGCCTACGCGCATAAGCTGCTCACCGGGCGCAGAGACCGATTCCATACCCTGCGCCAGGCCGGCGGCATCTCCGGCTTCCCCCGCCGGAGCGAGAGCGAGCACGACGCATTCGACGCCGGACACGGCAGCACTGCCATCGCCGCCGCGCTGGGGATGGCGAAAGCGCGCGACATCGCAGGGCAGAAGCACGTCGTGGCAGCCGTGGTCGGCGACGGCGCCATGTCCGGGGGCATGTCGTTCGAGGCGATGAACTGCGCGGGCCACCTCGGCACGCCGCTCATCGTGATTCTCAACGACAACCAGATGTCGATCTCTCGTAACGTCGGGGCGCTGTCGGGATACCTGAGCAAGCTTCGTCTCGATCCCCACTACCTGCGCGCGAAGAGCGACTTCGAGGTGATGGCCGCGCGCCTGCCCCTCGGCGAAAGCCTGATCGATGCGGTCGCGCGCTTCAAGTCCGGCGTGAAGCAACTGCTGCTCCCGGGGATGCTGTTCGAGGAGCTGGGGTTCACGTACTTGGGCCCGATCGACGGCCACAGCCTCCCCGCGCTGATAGACACCCTGAAGCAGGCCCGGGCGCGCTCCCGCCCGGTCCTCATTCACGTTCACACCCAGAAGGGCCGCGGGTACGTGCACGCCGAGAACGATGCCGCGAAATGGCACCGCACCGGCGCGTTCGACATCGAGACCGGAGAGCCGGTGAGCGTCTCGAGCGGCCTCTCGTACACCCGCGTCTTCGGGCGGACGGTGGCTCATCTTGCCGAGAAGGACTCGCGCATCGTCGCCATCACCGCGGCGATGAAAGAGGGAACGGGCCTCTCCGAGTTCTCGGAGCGCTTTCCCGATCGCTTCTTCGATGTCGGCATGATCGAGCAGACCGCGGTCACCTTCGCTGCCGGCCTCGCCGCCGGCGGCATGCGCCCGGTCGCGGCCATCTATTCGACGTTCCTCCAGCGGTCATACGACCAGATCGTGCACGACGTCGCGCTTCCTCGCCTGCCGGTCGTGCTCGCCCTCGATCGCGCGGGGGTCGTCGGCGAGGATGGCGCCACGCACCACGGCGCGTTCGACCTCTCCTACCTCCGCCACGTTCCCGACCTGACCGTGATGGCGCCGAAGGACCTCTCCGAGCTGGCGGCGATGCTGGCGACCGCGTTCGAGATGGACGGGCCGTCAGCCGTGCGA
>JBEKKD010000035.1:0-15854 GCA_050010895.1 Armatimonadota bacterium | reverse complement strand
CGGGCACGGTGAGGCAGAGGCCGGAGAGACCGGGCATGTCGCCGCCGTCGCGGCCGGCGAGAGCGATGACGCCGGCGCCGGCCTCCTTTGCGACCTGCATGGCGAGGAGCACGTTCTTCGAGCGGCCGCTGCCGCTCAGGGCGAGGAGAACGTCGTCGCGGCGAACGAGATTGCGAAGCGGCTCGCAGAAGATGGCGTCGTAGCTCATGTCGTTGGCGTAGGCGGTGATGATGGGGACGCTGTCGACAAGGGAAAGGGCGCGATACCGGCGCGCTCCGGCCGGGAGGTCAACGCCTTTGGAGAGGTCCTCGACGAAGTGGGAGGCGGTGGCGCTGCTGCCGCCATTGCCGCAGGCGAAGATCTGGGCATCGACGCAGTAGGCCTGCCAGAGGCGACCCGCGATGGCGGTCAGGGAGGCGCGGGGTACCTGCTGGAGGACGGCGGCAAGCTGAGCAAGATAGTCAATCATGGTGATACAGGAGTATAGGCATGGGCGGATTGGGGTGTCAAGGTGAGGAGGGAGGGAATGGGGAGCAACCACAGATGTACGGGGATGCACGCAGATGGCGGAAGAGCGGAGCGCTGGGAGGCAATGGCTGAACGCGGACGGAGCCCGCAGAGGCGGGCTCCGTCCGCGCAACGAGACGGCTGTGGTCCCTAGCTGCCCGGTTATGACCCGGCGTCTACTGGGCGCCCGGCGGGACCTGCATGGCAGCCAGAGGTGGCAGATCGCCTCTGCCGGCGGCGGCGATCATAGCATCGGCGGCCATCCAGGCGGCGTGTCCATCGGCGAAGCCGAGGTTGTTGCCACCCATGTGCCGGGTGTACTGGTTGCGCCACGAGGCATCGTGCCAGAAGTTCGCGATCTGGTCGGCGGTTACCGGCTCTGTGTCGCCGCCGTTTCCGCCGCAGTTGCTGGGATTCCTCACGACGCGACCCCAGATGACCCGGCAGATCTCCGGATAGGCGATCTGCACGACGGAGTCAAAGTAACCGTCGATGCCTTTCTCGGCGATGATGAGGGTCTTCGCGGGGTCATCGATGGCAGAAAGCTTCTTCTCCACTTCGCCCTCCACTCCGTGGGTATCGCAGTAGTCCAACTCCTGGGCGCCTTGATCCAGAGTGGCACTGGGGGCAGGGCAGCCGTCGATCTGAATCATGGTGTCGGTAGCGCTGCCACCCCAGCCGGGGGGCCATGTGTCTCCGCAGGCGCAGAGCTGCCAGTTGTTCTGCAGCTCCTGGAACCAGTTCACTTGCCCGTAGATGCTTCCCGCGGTGTGGATCCAGTGTGCGCTCGGGCATCGCCAGATGTCGCGGTTCTTGACGTACTCATCGATGCAGACCTGCCACCTCAGGTACGGGTTAACGTTCGTGGGGTAGGTGCAGCACCCTGGGGTGGTGGTGCAGCCCTTATCGGTGAAGAACTTGATGACGTTCGGGTCGTGCTCTGCGGGCGGGTACCTGTCAAAGTCGGTGAAATACAACTGGAACGCCATGGCGATGTTCTTGACGTTCGACAGGCATTGGATCTTGCGCGCCGATTCTCGGGCGCGGGCGAAGACGGGGAACAGCATGGCCGCCAAGATCGCGATAATCGCAATCACCACGAGCAACTCGATCAACGTGAAACCACGTCGCTTGCGAGTCAGCATGAGATCTCTCGCCTCCTTGCGATAGTTCGCCGTGCGGCATACATTCAAGAGCCTAATCCGAGCTGTTGATCAGCTACAGACTCAGTTGGTTTCCTCACTTGCTGCTGAGGACGGCCTGCGCGGCAGCGTCGGGAGGCCCGAAGCCGCAGTTCTGGACGCCCTGGAGCAGGCCGCCGTCCTTCACGTAGTCCCCGGCCTCCCCGCCAAACAGGATCGCCTCCGCAGCCATCCACGTGGCGTGGCCGTCGGCGAAACCGATGTTGCTGCCGCCCAGGTGGCGGGTGCCGGCGCGCTGCTTGCGGTAGGTGGGGTCGAGCTGCAGGCGCGGGTCGTTGGCAGCGCAGACCTGGGTCGCGGGGCAGTTCACCCAGTCTCCCTGCGGGTATTTGCAGGCCGCTTTCTCGACACCATGCATGTCGGCGTAGGCGAAGCGGGAGGTGATGCTGGGCTCGATGTCAGAGCCGACGTCTCCGACGACCAGGTACTTCGCGGGGTCATTCACCTGGGCCGTTTTTTCGTCGCGGAGGTACCGCGGAATGCCGATGCCCATGGCGATCGCCCCGGTGTCTGCATCCGCGCAGCCCTGCCGCGCGTAGTAGGAGTCTGTGATGGTTCCGCCCCAGCCGTTCGGGAAGACGGCGTTGCACTCCGGCGTGCACCAGAAGGCCCAGTCGGCGTTGTCCTTGAGGATCGCGAACCAGTCCTTGAAGCACGGGTTGATGCCGGTGGCCCAGGAGTAAACCGCGGTCGGGCAGTGCCAAACATCGCGGTTCCTGACGTACTCGTCCAGCACCACGGGGAAGCGCAGGTAGGGATTCGCCCAGTTCACGCGGAGCGAGCAGTCCGTGACTCCTTGCGAAGCGAAGTAGTCGATCACCTCCTGGCGGTGCTCGCCTGGTGGGAACCTGTCGTAGTCGGTCAGATACATCTGGATGGCAGTTGCGATGTTCTTGACGTTCGACAGGCATTGGATCTTGCGCGCAGATTCTCGGGCGCGGGCGAAGACGGGGAACAGCATGGCTGCCAAGATCGCGATAATCGCGATCACGACCAAGAGCTCGATTAGCGTGAATCCCTGCAATCGTCTTATGCGCACCTCGACCTCCTCATGGAATGTCGAATGCCAGCTCAACGCGGGAACTCAGGGGCTCGGCCATGTCTTCGCTTCTTGCCTCCTTTCCGGTCTGCAGTACCCGTCGCACGCGATCACCCTCGAGGCGGAAAAGAACGAGGCGCGCCGAAACGCACCTCATGACCCGTCCCGGTGACCAATACAGCACGACTGCGGCAAGCGCGGACTCCTGCGAACCGAATACTGCCCAGATTGTGGCATAGTGCCCCGCGCAGAGTCAATTAGTTGGGATTGTAAACTCGCACCCGATATTTGTACAATTGACCCGGCCCGGTTGTGGCGGCAGTTCTGCACCGCTATACTGGCGATACTGTAGGCGGTGCTGCAGGGGTAACCAGATGACGACTATCCGGCCGTGGGAGAGAGTCCCGATCAACGACGAAACCTTCAGGCTGAGCGAGAGAGAGCCCATCCGGGTCCAGCAGAACAACCACACGGAGAAGCTGCTCGCCAAGTATGACATGCACTACGGACTGGAGCTCGGAATATTGCTATCGGGGCGCATGCGCCGAATCTACCAACCGTGGCAGATCGAGGTGGAACCGGGAGATGTATGGTTTCACGGTATGTGGGAGCCACACGGTTGGGAGCCGCTCGTCGTTCCGAGCAATACCCTCGTGATCGCGGCCTTACCGCACGCGCTGGTGAATATGGGCTTCGAGGAGGCGCCCCATTTCAACTGGATCGCGCCGTTCACCGTCCCTCCTGAGATGCGCCCGAGAACCGCGCCCCATCTGCGGGCCGAAGTCCTCAGCGCCGCGGAGAGACTGGCAACGAAGGCCACCATTGCCGGCCAACATGGTGCGCTGTGGCTGAGGCTGCTGCTCCTGGAATTGCTCATGATTCTGCGCGAGAACTGGAGCCCGCCATCACAAGGCATCGCCTTACCCCCCAACGCGTATAGCCGCATCAACCGCGCCGTGGAGATGGTGCTCTATGGCCACCGCCCGGCGACGGCGGGCGAGGCGGCGAACGCCTGCGGTATGGGACGCAACGCGTTCAACAAGCTCTTCGAGGGACTGATGGGCATCACATTCGCGAAGTTCTCTCTCCGGTATCGAGTGAGCGGCGCGGCTGCTCAACTCCTTCGCACCCAGGATCCGGTCAAGGTGATCGCCTCCAACTGGGGGTTCACCGACGTCAGTCATCTCCATCGCTCCTTCCTCAAGCACTATGGCTGCTCTCCGGCTGAGTATCGGCGGAAGTACCTATAATGACGTTCGCCCAATGAAGTAACGTCGGGCGAGCGTCTTCTTTCAGGCATTCACTGGCCCTTTGGTGGCTTTCGCCCTTACTTCTTTGGGAGAACGTCATTGGAAGAGGCGAGGGGCAGGGCAACGAGAGGGCGCCGGGGCGACACGAGCATGCGCTTGAGAAGGATGTGCCGGCTCAGCGGCCGGTGGGATCGCCGGCGGTTGGATCGGCATGACCGGAGATCGACGGCAGGACGACCGCGGGCGCAGGACGAATTCACGACGCGTGTCTGGTTATGAGAAAGGCTTCGATTCACCGGATGGGCGCCGCCTGCGCGGCACTCGTCGCGATTGCGCTGTGTATCTGCGGCGCGAAGCGGCAGGGGCAGGCATCCGCCCGATCAAGGGAGAGCGAGATGAGTGAAGCCGACATACTCTCTACGGCCCACGCGCGGATCGAGCGATACCGGAAATCCGACGCGGTCGTGCGTGTGGTAGACGGGGCGGGGGCGCCGGTGGCGGGGGCGCGCGTCAAGATCGAGCAGATCCGGCAGGCGTTCCTGTTCGGGTGTAACGCGTTCCCGGTTCTCGGGTACGACGACCCGAAGCTGGAGCAGGCGTACGAGGAGCAGTTTGCGGCGCTCTTCAACTACGCGACGCTGGGGTTCTACTGGGGCGCGTACGAACGGGAGCCCGGCCAAACGCAGGAGAAGCGGCTGCGCAGGCAGGCGGAGTGGTGCAAGGCGCACGGTATCGCCACCAAGGGTCACCCGCTGGTATGGCACGAGGTCTATCCGAGTTGGGGGCCTTCGGAGGTGCAGGGGACGAAGGAGAAGCTGCGTGCCCGGGTGACCGATATCGTCTCGGGGTTCAAGGGCCTCGTCGATCGCTGGGATGTGGTGAACGAGGCGACGGTATCGGCGGAGCACGACAACGGAGTGGGGCACTGGGCGAAGCAAGAGGGCGCGTTCGCAATGGTGGCGGAGGCGCTGGGGTGGGCGAGGGCGGCGAACCCGAAGGCAGTGCTGCTCTATAACGACTTCAAGCTGGACGAGGACTACGAGAAGCTGGCGGCCGAACTTACGAGCGGGTCGAAGACGCTGGTCGACACGTTCGGAATCCAGAGCCACATGCACCGGGAGGAGTGGCCGATCTCCAAGGTGTGGGAGGCATGCGAGACCTACTCGCGATTCGGCAAGCCACTGCATTTCACGGAAGTGACGGTGCTGTCTGGGGAACACGGCTGGGGGCTGCCACAGCCATGGCCGTCGACGCCGGATGGGGAGGCGAAGCAGGCGGCGTATGTGGAGAAGCTCTACACGGTGCTCTTCTCTCACCCCGCGGTGCAGGCGATCACGTGGTGGGACTTCAATGACGGCGCGTGGCAGGGCGCGCCTGCGGGGCTGGTGCACAAGGACCTGACGCCGAAGCCGGCCTACCAGCGCCTGCTTGCGCTGGTGAGGGGGAGGTGGTGGACGTCGCTCGAGGCACAGAGCGATGCAGAGGGCGCGGTAGAGTTCCGCGGATTCAAGGGTCGCTATCGCGTCACGGTGACCACCGCCGCGGGAACGGCGACCGAGGAGATGGATGTAGCCGAGGGCGCGAAGAGCGGTGTCACGGTCACGGCGAAGTAGGCCTGGTGTTCGACCGGAGTCGGCCTGGTTTCGGGATTCCGAATCGTGAAGCGCCGGAAGCGGATGGGCGGGCGGCACTGACCCTCCCCTCCCGAGGCGGGCAAGCTTCGCTGAAGTCGCCTGAGGTGGCTAAAGCTTCGTATGGCGAGAGCACCGACGCAACGGGGCGACGAAGGACATGCCGCGTGAGCCGCAGAACGGGGGACGAAATCGACCTTCAGAGGAGGCGCACAATGCGGATTGGCGCGACCCAGTTGTTCTTCGCCGACAAGCCGGTTGCCGAGAGCCTGAAGTACGCGAAGGAGACCGGCTACGATAGTCTCGAGTTGTGTGTTCGGGAGAACGGATCGCTGGCGCCGGATGCCGACGACACAGCGCTGCGCGAGATGGTTCGCGAGGCGGAGCGCCTGGGGGTAGCGATTCCGTCGCTGGTGCCTGGCATGTGCTCGGGGTTCGCGTCGCCTGACCCGGCGGTACGCGCCAATGCGCTGGAGGGGCTGCGGAAGTCGGTGCACATCGCGGCGGGGTTGGGCGCGGACACCATCCTGGTTCATCCGGGCCAGCTTACCGCGCAGGTTCGATATGACGTCATGTACGCGAACGTGCAGGACGCGATGCGCAAGATTCAGCCGACGGCGGCGAAGGCGAAGGTGTCCATCGGCGTCGAGAACGTCTGGAACAAGTTTCTGCTCTCGCCGCTGGAGGCGCAGCGGTTCGTGCACGAGATCGGCTCGGAGTACATCGGCGTCTACTTCGACATCGGCAATTTCGTGGCGTGGGCATTCCCCGAGCATTGGATCGAGATGCTCGGCGGCGCGATCAAGAAGGTGCACTTCAAGGACTTCCGACGGAAGGGGCACGAGTTCGTGCCGCTGCTGGAGGGCGATGTAGATTGGCCGGCGGTGATGAAGGCGCTGCGCGCGGTCGGCTACGATTCGGACGTCATTCAGGAAGTCGCCGGCGATGAGGCCGGCATGAAGGCGACGGCCAAGGCGATGCGCAAGATCGTGGCGATGTAGCGCGGCCGGCGTCACTGGCGATGTTAGGGTGGCTGTGATGTGAACCAAGGCCGACCGGAATCGGCCTGGTTTCGGGATCGGAAATCCCGAAACAGCGGAAAGTACCGGCGCGACTGAGGACAGGGAATGAGCGCTCTATTCTCGCCAATGGATGTTGGGCCGCTTCATCTTCGCAACCGGGTCGTCATGCCGCCGATGGTGTCGGGGCAGTCGGATCTCAGCGGTCTCGTGACCGACGCCATCGTCGAGCACTATCGGCTGCGAGCCCGGGCCGGTACAGGGACGATCATCGTCGAGGCGACGAATGTGGATCAGGCGGGCCGTCCCTGGAGCAAGGGGATCGGCGCGTGGGAGGACGGCCAGGTGGCCGGACTGACAGCGCTGGCTCGGGGGATACACGAGCAGGGCGCGGCGGCGGCGATTCAGCTCGTGCATGGCGGCCCGCAGGCCTCGCCGGAGATACCGGGGGTGTCGGTCGTCGGGCCCTCGACCGTGCCGCGCTCGGCGGAGGCGCGCCCGCCGCGGGCGCTGACGGTCGAGGAAATCGTCCGAATCGAGGAGCGATTCGCCGATGCCGCGGGGCGGTGCATCCGGGCGGGGTTCGACGCGGTGGAGGCGCACGGCGCACACGGGTTCCTGCTGGATTCGTTCCTCTCCGCGCACAGCAATCGCCGCACGGACGAGTACGGAGGCTCTATCTCCGGCCGAATGCGAATGCTGCTGGAAACCTGCCGGAAGATGAAGGCGCGAATCGGCGACAAGCTGCTGATCTGCCGAATCAGCCTGTTCAACAAGCCCGAAGGCTTCGGCCTCGACGAATACCGGGAGCTGATCCGAGGGCTCGAAACGGCAGGCGTCGATGTCGTGCATGTCTCGACGGATGGCGCGTTCAAGCCGTTCTTTAGCAGCAAGAAGAGCCTGGGGCAGTGGACGAAGGATATCTCGGCCAGGCCGGTGATCGTGGCGGGAGGCCTGGGTGCGCCCGCGGACGCCGAGCGGGCGGTGGCGGAGGGGCACTGCGATCTGGCTGCGATCGGGAACGCGATGTATGAGGATCCGGAGTGGACGGCGAAGGCGCGGCGGGCGTTGGGGGCGTGAGTTGAGGGGTCGCCCCTTCCGGGGCGAACGCAGGTTGTGGTCCGCGCGGAGCGCAGACCACAAACCTACGCCACTGGGGGTACAGGAATCAGGGCTGCAGGCCGTAGATTCGCGCCGGGTTGTCGAAGAAGGTCTCCTTGACGAGGGAGAGGGCGATGGGCTCGGTGAGCAGGCCGCGCTGGACGCGATCCCGCAGCACTTCCCCGAAGATCCGCTTCACCATCTTCAGCTTGGGATAGCACCACTCGGCGTGGTATGCGTCTGAGAAGAACGAGACGATCTTGTTCGCGGGCACGATGTCGAGCCGCGTTTCGATGCTCTTTCGGATGTAGCTCGGGTACAGCGTGTGCCACCAGTAGCCGCCGACGCTGATGTTGGGCACGTGTTTGGCGAGGATGGCCAGGTCCTGGGTGTAGAGATCGGAGGCGGCGGAGCAGTTGAAGTGGAAGTCCTCGAACTCCCCGGCCAGCCTGCCGAGCGCGCCGGGGAACTCGGGGCTCCAGTGGGTGAAGGACCGGTGAGGCGGCAGCACCTCTGCGCCGACGATGACCTGGACCGTTCTCAGCGATCCGCTGCGCAGGCCCGAGAGGAACGCGCGCAGGGCGTAGGAGGTGAAGGCGCTGAGATCGGCACGATCGAGGGGCCTGTCATCGGCTGCGCGCTGGAGGACTGATGTGACTTCTTTGTCGCCTGGGTCGGTGAACGTGAGGAACGGCAGCAGCCAGAGCCCGACGAACTGGATGGGCTCGCGGCTGTACCGCTTGCCCAGGTCGTGGAAGGCGCGCCCGAGGTCGCCGGCGGCGCGCAGATGCACACCCAAGGCGCGCTCCATTTCGAGCAGCGTGTCACGAGGGGATTTCTTCCCACTTACCAGATTCAGGCTCTGCTCGACGGCGCGGCTCATACTGGCGTCCCAGGCCGGCGCGCGGTCTCTCTCCACCGTTATGCTGGCATCCATGCGACACGTGTCTTTGAGCACATGGGAGGCCCATGCGGGATCGCGCGCGCGCTCCGCGACGAGAGCGGACACCTGGTCGACGTTATCTGCGGTGAGCTCGCCGCCGGCCACGCCATAGAGGTCGGCGAGCATCGTGCGCAGCAGATAGCCGCACGTGGTGTTGCGGATGTGACTCAGATAGGGGAGCGCGGCTTTGACGCGGTCGAGTGGCGCCATCTCCGGATCGGCGACCTCATGCGGCAATCCGGCTTTGGTGGTCGCGGTCGCGGGCATGCCGGCCGATACCAACTCGACCCAGACGTGGTGATACAGGACGATGTCGGCGAGGTCGTCTGCAGTCGGCTTCGAGGCGTGCAGATGGGTGTGAGGGTCCACGACAGGCACGGCGTCGAGTTCGGCGTCAAGAGCGCGGTCGAAGTTGGTCATCGGTGTCCCTTATGTACGGCGTGATCCCTCGCTTCGCTTGGGATGACACGAAAAGCGTTCAGGATGACAAGAAAGCGAGTTTCGCCCGTCTCAGGAAGCGCGAACACGCCCGGTCGTCAGGTCGTGACGCTGCCCGGTTTCGCAGGAGCGGATAGCGCCGAAAGACGTCTCGAGGCTGTTGAGGTTGTTGCGGCCGGAGATGCCCGGCTCGGGGCCGCCGTTGACGTAGTCGATGAAGGTCTGCATCACGACTCTTTGGAGCGCGGGAAGGCGTCGGTTGTTGAAGGCTTCACCGTCTTCCCAGGCGGAGAGGATCTCCTCGCCGTTGAGGTAGACGCGATTCCTCTTCACTTCGGCAATGCCGTCGGTCCCCTCGATCCGCCATTCGCACAGCCAGCTACACTGGTCGGAGCGGGTGGGCACGGAGCGATAGCAGGCCTTCACCCCGTTCGCCATTTCGACGGCGACGTAGGCGCTCTTGATCTCCGCGGTCTCGATCCACGGCGGGTTGAAGTTGGTGGCCCAGACGCGGGTTGCATCGGTGTCGAGTACCCAACGGAGGAAATCGAAGTGATGGATCGAACCCTGAACCAGCAGCGGATACGGCTGAGGGTAGCTGCCGGTATAGCCGCTTCTGCCGTAGAAGAAATCGAGGTGGACGTAGCCGACCTTCCCCAGCGCGCCGTCCTGGACAAGCTCGCGAAGCTTGAGGATGAGGGGGTGCCATCGCATCTGGTGCGCGATCACGAACTTCCTGTCGCATCGCTCGGCCTCCCGCACCATATCGAGGCCGGTCTCCCAGGCGTCGCTCATGGGTTTGACGGAGACGACGTGCTTGCCGGCGCGGAGGGCGCGGATGACGTGGGCATGGCGGAAGTTCTGGGGCGTGCTGTGCACCATAGCGTCGGCATCGACGGTCTCCCAGGGCAACGCATCGCTTGCGAAGCACGCCGAATCCGATAGCCCGAAGAAGCTCTTGGCCTCGGCGAGATTCGAGGGGTTGGTGTCGACGAGCGCGACGACTTCTACGCCGGGAATGGTGGTGAGGGCGGGGCGCCACGACGTGCCGAACCCTCCGACGCCGACATGGATGACTTTCATTGCTCTTGGACCTCTGCGGTACGGGAATGGAGGTGCTGCTGCGACCGTGGGGAACTGTTTCCCGCGCGACGGGCGCGAATCCTGGCGGCGGCGAGATCGCCTTGGGAGAGACGTAGAGTTGGCGGGCGATCCGAGGAGATAGGAATGCTGAGCGAGCGATACGGACAGGCCGATCTGTCGAGTCTGATCCAGCCCCTGGATCGGTACCATCCATTCCCGACCGCGGATGAGCGGGCGAGGTGGGACACGCTTCCGGCGGAGGTACGTGGGGCGACGATCGCGCAGGGGGAGAAGCTGCTGAGCTACGCGTGGCCGGCGCTTCCGGCTGTGCTGTACATGGACTACACACGGACCGGGAACAGGAGCAGGTACGAAGGCCCGTATTTCGCTCGGAGGGGCGCACTGGAGAGCCTGGTGCTTGCGGAGTGCATTGAGGGGAAGGGGCGGCTCATCGACGACATCATCAACGGCGTCTGGGCAGTCTGCGAGGAGTCGAGTTGGGTGATCCCGGCGCACAACAACTGGGGCGGGGCGCTGGGCGACCGGAGCAACGACTGGATTGACCTGTTCGCGGCGGAGACGGGCGATCTGCTGGCATGGACGCACTACCTCATTCGATCGCGTCTGGAGGCGGCGGATGCGCTAATCGCGGATCGGATTCGGCGGGAAGTGCAGTCACGAATTCTCAATCCGTTCTTGACGCACGATGACTACTGGTGGATGGGTGCGAGTGGCAGAGGCCGGCTGAACAACTGGAGCCCGTGGTGCTCGTCGAACGTGCTGGCGAGCTTCCTGCTCCTGGAACCGGATCGTGAGAGACGGACAGCGGCGGTACGGAAGGCGATGGAGATCGTGGATCGATGGCTGGCGGGATACCATCCCGATGGGTGCTGCGACGAGGGGCCGAGCTACTGGGGAGTGGCGGGGGCGTCGCTGCTGGATTGCCTGGAGCTTCTGCGGGGTGCGTCGGACGGAAAGATCGACGTGTACGACCAACCGCTGGTGAAGGAGATGGGGCGGTATATCTACCGGGCGCACATCAGCGGGGATTACTTCGTGGACTTCGCGGACGCGCCGGCGAAGGTGCATATACCGGCCGGGCTGGTGTATCGGTACGGGCGGCGGATCGGCGATGCGGGGATGATGGCGCTGGGCTCGTGGGTCTACGGGAAGCGGGGACCGCGCACGCTGCTCGACGGCTCTTTCCTGCGGGCGCTTCCGAATCTGTTCGATTCGCAGGGGATCGACGCGTCGGCGAAGCCCCCGCTGGTGCGGGATGTATGGCTGGAGGGGACGCAGGTGATGGTGGCGCGGGAGAAGGAGGGCTCGGATCGCGGGCTCTACCTGGCGGCGAAAGGCGGACATAACAGCGAGAGCCACAACCACAATGACGTCAGCGAGTTCATCGTCTACCTGGATGGAAAGCCGGTGCTGGTGGATGTGGGAGTGGGGGCGTACACCGCGAAGACGTTCAGCGATCAGCGGTACGAGATATGGACGATGCAGTCGGCGCATCACAATCTGCCGACGGTGAACGGCGTGCAGCAGCAGGAGGGCGAGGAGTTCAGGGCCGAGGACCTGACCTACCGGGCCGACGACGCGGGCGCCGAGCTGAGCATGGATATCGCGCGGGCGTATCCGGAGTCGAGCGGGATCGCGTCGTGGCGGAGAACGTATCGCCTGCGCCGAGGACGCGGCGCGTATGTGGAGGCGGTGGACGAGTTCGAGCTGGAGCGGCCGACGTCGGATATCACAGTGTCGTTGCTGACCCCGCTCACGCCGGAGGTCAACGGCGCGGGTACTATCACGCTCGGCCGCGCGGAGGTAAGGTTCGACGGGACGGCGCTGAGCGCGTCAGTGGAGGACGTGCCGCTGGATGACGACAGCCTTCGGTCGTCGTGGGGTACGCACATGTCGAGGATCGTGCTGAGACCGAAGGCGGCGACGGCAAAGGCGACGTGGGTGATGCGGATTGGGAGGAAGGTCTGAGATGGAAGGGCGCAAGCCGGACATCAATCGATTCCTCACCGCGCTGCGGCGAGAGGAGCCGGATCGGGTGCCGAACTCGGAGTTCTTGGTGGACCAGCCGGTGAAGGAGGCGTTCATCGGCAGGCATGTCGGGAACTCGCTGCTGGGAACGGACGACTATGACGTGGAGGCGGATGTCGCGTTCTGGCAGGCGGCGGGATATGACTACATCCACCTTGCGCCGTGGTATCTGCACCTGTTCCCGCAGGGGTGGAATGTGATCCAGGGCGAGTATAGCGAGTATTCCGAAATGCCGGTGGACAAGGCATGGATGGAGGAGCATCAGGGAGCGATCCGGACGCGAGAGAGCCTAGCGGAATACCCGTGGCCGGATGAGTCGCAGGTGCAGTACGACCACCTCAAGAAGGCGGCGGCGATTCTGCCGAAGGGAATGGGGCTGACGACCGGGACGTGGGGGATTCTGGAGACGAGCCGCCAGTTGATGGGGTTCGAGGGGATGGCCTTCGCGCTCTACGATGACCCCGGCCTGGTCGAAGGAGTGATCGAGCGAATCGGCACGCTGCTGTTCGCGGCGTTCAAGAAGGCGGCGAACCTGCCGGGGGTGCGGGCGCTGTGGCTTGCGGATGACCTGGCGCACACGGAGGGGTACTTCTTCTCGCCGGAGTTCTACCGGCGGGTGCTGTTCCCGTGGTACAAGCGCTACGGCGAGGTGGCGGCGAGCAAGGGGATGCCGTTGATCCATCACTGCGACGGGAGGTACTGGGAGATCATCCCGGACCTGGTGGATTGCGGGATCACCGCGATCCAGCCGATCGAGCCGAAGGCATGGGATATCGTGGAGGTCAAGCGGAAGTGGGGCAGACACCTCGCCTTGATCGGGAACATCGATCTGGGCGGGGCGCTGACGCGGGGCACGCCGGCTGAGGTGGAGTCGGAGGTGCGGCAGCGGATCCGGGAGGTCGGCCCCGGGGGAGGCTACTGCGTCGGCAGCAGCAACTCGATTGCGAGCTATGTGCCGCTGGCGAACTACCGCGCCATGATCGAGGCGACGTTCAAGTGGGGTGGGTATCCGATAGGGGGGTGAGTCGCTCCGGGATCGGGATTGCGCCGCTCGGTTTCGGGATTGGAAATCCCGAAACACCAGAGATCTCGATTCACGGAGGGGTCGAGAAGTCGGAGGGAACGGCGAGATTGCCACGCGCGGTGAGTCCCTGGTGGGACTCACCGGCTCGCAATGACAGATAGAGGATTCCTGCTTTCTCAGAGACCTTCGTTGTAGAAGACGTAGAGGCCATCTTTGCCGGGGGCGACGATGTCGAGACGGCCGCTGCCGCGTAGGTCGGCGACGGCGAAATGGATGCCGCAACCGGTGCCGACGCGGGTCGGGCCGTAGTCTATCACCTGTTTCGCGAACCCCTCGCCGGCCCATTTGAAGTAGTAGATGCCGACATCGTCGAACTCACCGGGGTCGTGGCCGTTGTGTGCCCGATAGCGCTTGCCGGTTACGAGTTCGCAGGTCCCGTTACCGTCGATATCAACCCACTGCATGTCGTGATACTGGGCGTTGTAGGGGTCTATCGGGTGGCGCGTCCAGGTGCGATTGCCGCCTGCGTCGCGGCCCTGCTCCCACCAGTCGAGGCCGTAGTTGTGGGCCGTGCCGACGATAAGATCGTTGAGGCCGTCCTGGTTCACATCCACGACGAGGATGGGGATGCTGGCGCTGCCGAAGTCGAAATCGGGGTGGAATGTCCACTCACCCCCGAAGGTGTTCTCCGGCGCTTCCAGCCAGCCATGTGCCAGGAGGAAATCGCCTCTGCCATTGCCGGTGATATCGCCGAACCCGAGGCCATGGCCCTGGCGCTCGGAGCGGATCGTGTGTGATGCAAACGCGCCCGTGCCGCTGCCCGATGCGTCGGTGATGAGCTTGTGGACGACCAGGGGGCCGTTCGGGGTGTTGGGGACGATCTCCAACCGGCCGTCGCCGTCAACATCCCAGGCGCGCGTGGTCTCGACATTGCCACACTCTGCGATGACGTGCTCGGGCCAGTCGCCGCCGCGAGGGCCGGGGTTCTCCCGCCAGCGGAGCGTGTTCCCCCACCAGCCGCCGGTGATGAAGTCGAGATAGCCGTCGCCGTTGACGTCCATGGGGATGGTGGAGAAGTCGTCGAAGTACTCGCCCTCGGCGCGGACATCACCGACGCGATGCTGCTGCTTGAAGTCCGGGCCCTGATACCAGTAGGCGCCGGAGACGATGTCGAGCACGCCGTCATTGTCGACGTCGAACACGCCTGCGGACTCGTAGCGCTCATCGGCGATGAGAACCTTGCGGAACTTGAGCGGCATCAGAGGCTCCTCTCAGGGTCATACGCAGCCGGCCCTCGAAGGGGAGGACCGGCTGCCGATTCGATCTACCGTGACGCGCAGCGGCTACTGAGCCTTCAGCAACTGCACCTCGAAGATCAGAGTCGAGTTCGCGGGAATGGGTCCGACGCCGCGGCTGCCGTATCCAAGCGCGGGCGGCACGATCAGCTTGCGGACGCCATTGGGCTTCATGCCGGCGACGCCCTCGTCCCAGCCGGGGATCACCTGACGAGCGCCGAGGCTGAACGCGAACGGCTGGTTGCGGTCGAGAGAGCTGTCGAACTTCTGCCCATTCACCAGCCAACCGGTATAGTGAACGGTCACGGTCTGCCCGGCCTGGGCGGGCGCGCCATCACCGGTCTTGACGTCGATGTACTCGAGCCCGGACGGCGTCTTGACCGCAGGATTGGTGGTGGGCGTGCCGAGCTTCCGGGCAGCGGCAACCGCGTCGCTCTCGGACTGGGCGGCCGGAGGGGCCGACGGCGGCGCCGGCGCCTTCTCGGTCGTGGGCGCCTGTGCGGTGGTTGCCGGCGGGGGCGTTTCCCTCCTCTCGCAGCCCGCGAGGAACAGGGCGGCGAGCAAGGCCGCGCAGACGAGTAGGTGATGCCATCCGATATGTGTCATGTACTTCTTCTCCCTTCCATCTCCGGGCCGGGATGATAGCACGGCGCGGAGCGAGTCGCAAGCGCGCGGCAGGCGCGAACGATCAGGGCGGCCCCATCTCCCGGCGCGGTCGCCAGAGATTCACGAGGTTGCCGACAGTGATGAGCGCGGCGCCTTCCCAGAATCCCCGGCCGAACGGTTCGTGCAGGACCAGCCATCCCAGGGTGACTCCGAACACGGGTGTGAGGTAGGTCAGGGGAGGGAGCTTCTCGGCCTCACCATATCGCGCGCCGATCTCGAGGGCGGAGAGCCAGAGGGTGTAGCTGCCACAGTAGACGGCGACTCCGAGGAATGTCAGGAGCGCCCACGCCGAGGCCGTCACGGGCCCCAAGGGACCGAGATAGAGGTTGGTGGTGTAGCCGGCAACAGAGCGAAGCTCGCCCGCGCCCAGCACCACGGCGGCGAGCATGAGCATGCCGAAGGTCATGGAGAGGAACGAGTGGACGTCGGGCATCATGTCCTGGGAATCATGACCATCCTTGACCGGGATGAAGCGGTCGAGGTTGGAATAGACGCCCCAGGAGAAGGCTGCGAAAAGCGCGGCGAGCGCGCCCCACGCGGACTCGAGGCGGCTCACGCCGGAGAAGCGTCCGTGAGTGGCAATGAGCGCCACGCCGAGCAGGCACAC
>JBEKKD010000034.1:0-15974 GCA_050010895.1 Armatimonadota bacterium | reverse complement strand
GTCCCGCGGGAGGCGCTGGAGGTCGTTGCTGAGACGCTGCACATTCCGTTGAGCCAGTGCTATGCGGTCGCCACGTTCTACGCGTCAATCAGCCTGGTGCCGCGCGGGCGGCACATCATCACGCTCTGTCTGGGCACAGTCTGCTACCTGAAGGGGGCCAGAGATCTCGGCGAGAGCATTCAGCGGCTGCTGAGCGTCGCGCCCGGCGCGACCACAAGCGACGGGCTGTTCACGCTGCAGCCCGTCAACTGCCTCGGAGCCTGCGCTCTCGCTCCCGTGATGGTGGTAGACGACGAGTATTACGACAAGGTTAAGCTGCGGCAGGTCCCGGACATCCTTGACAAGTACCGCAGGCAGGAGAAGAGCGGTGACCACTAAGCTTGCGGTGAACCTGCCGGAGCTTCAAGAGCGGGCGAGGAGGCGATGGGACGAGCTCAAGCATGGGGACCAGCCGATCCTCTGGGTGGGGGTCGGCACGTGCGGTCTGGCGGCCGGCGCGGCGGAGGCGCTCAAGGCGGCGCGGGAAGAGCTCGCGATCCTCGGCATCGAGGCCCGCATCGTCCCGGTGGGATGTATCGGCGCCTGCTACCTAGAGCCCATGTTGGACATCGAGAAGCCGGGTGGGCCTCGTGTCTGCTACGCGGAGGTGACGCCGGAGAAGGCTCGACTGATCGTCCGATCGCATCTGGTGGAGGGTCAACCGCGGCCTGATCTCGCCCTTGGGACGGTCGGCGAGGTGGAAGCGCCGGGAATCCCGCGGCTGTTCGACCTCCCCATGTTCGCTCCTCAGATTCGCATCGTCACCCGCAACCTGGGGTTCATCAACCCGGAGGAGATCGACCACTATATAGCGGACGGCGGGTACGAGGCGCTCCAGCGCGCGCTAGGGATGGATCCTGTGGCGGTGCTAGAGGAAATCGAGAAGTCTGGACTCCGGGGCCGGGGCGGGGGCGGCTTCCCGACCGGGCGCAAGTGGCGCTCCTGCCGGGAGGCCCACGGCGATGCCAGGTATGTGATCTGCAATGGTGACGAGGGCGATCCGGGCGCGTTCATGGACCGTTCGGTCATGGAGGCCAACCCGCACGCGGTGATCGAAGGCATGATCATCGGTGCCTACGCCGTCGGATCTCATCAGGGCTTCATCTACGTGCGAAACGAGTATCCGCTGGCGGTGGTTCGGCTGACCAAAGCGTTGGATGTCGCGCGGGGCTACGGCCTGCTCAGCGATGATATCCTGGGGAGCGGATTCTCGTTCGATATTCGCGTCAACCGCGGGGGCGGGGCCTTCGTTTGCGGCGAATCGACCGCGCTCATGGCCTCTCTGGAGGGCAGGCCTGGCGAGCCGCGTGCGAAGTACGTCCATTCCGTAGAGGTCGGCCTGCACGGCCAGCCCACAGTACTCAACAATGTCGAGACATGGGCGAACGTTCCGCTGATCATCGGCAGGGGCGGCGCTTGGTTCGCCTCCATCGGCACCGAAAAGAGCAAGGGAACGAAGGTGTTCTCGCTCGTCGGGAAAGTCCGCAACACGGGCCTCGTGGAAGTGCCGATGGGTATGACACTGCGTGAGATCGTGTTCGACATCGGCGGCGGCATCCCGGATGACAAGGCGTTCAAGGCGGTGCAGACCGGCGGGCCGTCGGGCGGGTGCATTCCTGCCCAGTTCCTGGATACCCCCGTCGATTTCGACAGGCTGACCGACCTCGGCTCCATGATGGGCTCCGGCGGCCTCATCGTCATGGACGAAGACACCTGCATGGTGAATGTGGCCCGCTACTTCCTGGACTTCCTCCAGAAGGAGTCGTGCGGCAAGTGTGTGGCGTGCAGGGAAGGCATTTCACAGATGCTGTTCTTGCTGAACGGTATCTGCACGGGCAAGGGGCGCGAGGGCGATGTGGACCTGCTGCTGGACCTGTGCGAACTGCTCGAGGACGCCGCGCTCTGCGGCCTGGGCACGACAGCCAGCAACCCGGTGCGCAGCACGATCGATTACTTCCGTGAGGAATACGACGAGCACATCCTGATCAAGCACTGTCCAGCGCACGAATGCCGCGGACTATTCCGATACGAGATCATCGCGGAGAAGTGCCGGGGATGTATGGCTTGCCTGAAAGAATGCCCGCAGGAAGCGATCACCGGGGAGCGACGCAAGCCACACGTTATCGATGAAGCAAAGTGCGTGCACTGCGGGCTGTGCTTCACCGCCTGCCAGTTCGATAGTATCGCCAGAGTGTAGCGCTTTCGAAACGAGACAGCCGATGGCGTTGATGATAAACGGAAAGCAGGTCGAGGCGGTGCCGGGCCAGACGGTCCTCGAGGCGGCCCGGGCGGCCGGGATAGGCATCCCGACGCTCTGCTACCACCCGGCGGTCGCACCATATGGCGCCTGCCGCGTCTGCCTCGTGGAAGTGAGGGCGCGCGGCCGAACGCGCTTGGTCACCTCGTGCTGCTATCCAGCGTCAGATGGACTGGAGGTCTTCACCAACTCCGAGAAGGTGCAGAAGGCGAGAAAAGGGGTCGTGGAGTTGCTGCTGGCGCGGGCGCCGGAGTCGCCGACGCTGCGCGCGCTGGCGACCTCGATGGGCATAACGGAATCCCGATTCCCGTCGATCACGCACGGAGAGCGGGACTGCATCCTGTGCGGGTTGTGCGTCGCCGTCTGTCGGGAGGTGATGGGAGCCACGGCGATAGCCTTCGCCGAACGCGGTGTCGAACGCGTGGTTGCGACGCCGTTCCAGGAGGGGTCTGATGCGTGCCTTGGCTGCGGAGCATGCGCCGCGGTCTGCCCCATGGGGTCGATCGAGATGCGCGAGAGCGAGGCCGAAGTGGAGATCGCTCCGTTCAAGAGCCGCCGGCCGGCGCTGCGATGCCAGAAGTGCGGGAAGCCGATCGGCGCCGTGCCGTTTGGAGAGCGGATTCAGGAGCGGCTGGGCGAGAAGCTGACGCTCGCAGTAACGACCTGCTCAGCGTGCAAGCGCAAGGCCACCGCGGTAGTGGTCAAGAAGACGGGGAGTGCGGCAGGCGCGTGGCATCACGCCCCGTCCGGACGAGGCAAACATGTGTGAATCCAAGGTCTACATGGCAGCAGCCGGCGGCGAACAGCTCGTGCTCGAGGACGTGACTACGATCCGTCCGGAGACGGACGGCTACCGGCTGGTGAACCTGTTCGGCCAGCAGGTTCATCTCCAATGTCGCATCAAAGAGATCGATCTGCTGAAGCACCGCATTGTGATGGAACCTATCGTGAGCGAACCTGCAACGCAGGGGCAATCGGAGTCTACGCAATGAGCGATAATGGGAAGCGCATGAGAGACGCGGCGAGCGAGAAGATGGCGGAGCGTGCATCCGCAGCGGGGATGGTGACCGCGCTCGATCGCTACGAGGGCCAGCAGCCACAGTGCAAGTTCGGCGGCGAAGGTATCTGCTGCCGCATCTGCAACATGGGCCCATGTCGGGTCATCACCGCGGCCGGCCATGTCCAGTTGGGGGTGTGTGGCGCGGATGCTGACACCATCGCCGCCAGGAACCTCGTGCGTATGATCGCGGCCGGAACCGCGGCGCACTCGGATCACGGCAGGGATGTGGCGCACACGTTCCTGATGATGGCGCGGGGGGAGGCGAAAGACTACAGGA
Organism: Armatimonadota bacterium; assembly: GCA_050010895.1. Lineage (GTDB taxonomy): Bacteria > Armatimonadota > Hebobacteria > Hebobacterales > Hebobacteraceae > JBEKKD01. The sequence goes on along the minus strand of JBEKKD010000034.1, from coordinate 12,341 downwards.
TTAAGGATCCCGTGAAGCTGCGCCGCGTGGCGCCCGAGTACGGCGTCGATCCGAACGGTAAGTCGCCGGAGCAGACCGCGGCCGCGATCGCAGAGAGGGCGCTCTCCCAGTTCGGGCAGCAGGAAGGCGAGCTGATGCTGCTGGGTCGGGCGCCGCAGAAGAGGCAGCAGCTCTGGCGGCGTCTTGGCGTTTCTCCCCGCGGGATCGATCGCGAGGTCGTAGAGTGCATGCACCGGACGACGATGGGCGTCGACGCAGAGTACCGCAATCTGCTCCTCCACGGCGTAAGGACCGCCCTTGCCGACGGGTGGGGCGGCTCGATGATCGCCACCGACCTCCAGGACATCATGTTGGGTTCGCCGCTTCCGATCCGGGCGAAGGTGAACCTTGGCGTGCTCAGCAGTGACAAGGTCAACATCGTCATCCACGGGCACGAGCCGATTCTGTCCGACATGATCGTCGAAGCCTCGCGCGACCCCGAGATAGTCAAGCTGGCGAAGGAGCACGGCGCGCTGGGAATACAGCTCAGCGGCATCTGCTGCACCGCAAACGAGGTGCTGATGCGCAGGGGTGTTCCGTCGGCCGGGCAGTTCCTACAGCAAGAACTGGCGATCGCCACGGGCGCAGTAGAGGCAATGGTGGTCGATGTTCAGTGCCTGATGCCATCGCTGCCCGAGGCTGCGAAGTGCTTCCATACCGAGCTGATTACGACGTCGCCCAAGGGCCGAATGCCGGGGGTGCGCCACATCGAGTTCGATGAGAAGCGCGCCATGGATGTGGCGCGCGAGATCGTGACCGCGGGTATCGAGAAGTTCCCGCGCAGAAACCGCGACACGGTCAGTATCCCCCAGAACACCATGGACCTCGTCGCCGGATTCACTTCGGACTACGTGTTCCGACTGCTGGGTGGACGGTTCCGCCCGTCGTACCGGCCGCTGAACAACGGCATCATCGAGGGGCGGCTGCGGGGCGTCGCCGGCGTGGTGGGCTGCTGCAATCCCAACTTCCAGCCCATTGAATCGGGACACGTCGAGATGGTGAAGGAGCTGATCCGCAACGACGTGCTGGTGGTGCAGACCGGATGCTCGGCCATCGCCTGCGCGAAAGAGGGGTTGCTGGTGCCGGAGGCGGCAGCGCAGTACGCCGGCCGGGGCTTGCAGGAGATCTGCGAAGCGGTCGGGATTCCGCCGGTGCTGCACGTCGGCTCCTGCGTGGACAACAGCCGCATTCTGCTGGCCTGCTGCGAGATGCTGAAGGAGGGCGGCCTGGGCGAGGATATCGGCGATCTGCCGGTGGCCGGCGCCGCGCCGGAGTGGATGTCGGAGAAGGCGGTGGCGATCGGCATGTACGTCGTGGGTTCCGGCATCTTCACCGTTATCGGGACGCCGCTGCCGGTGCGCGGGTCGGCGGCGGTGCACGATTACCTGACCCGAGGCATGGCCGACGATTTCGGCGCTACGTGGGCGTTCGAGAAGGACCCGGTGGCAGGGGCGCAGTTGATGATCGCGCACATGAACGAGAAGCGGGCCGGGCTGAAGCTGCGGCCGATGATGTACGAGCCGCGAGAAGCGGCTGTCGTCTAAGTCGTTGGTATCGAACCGCTGAAGGAGCATCTGGGTTATGTCCAAGATAGTTGCGGCAGCAGCCATACGTGGGTCGCACGATATCGTCGGTCGGGCCGACGAGAGGCTCGAAGCGGCCATCGCGAAGCACGGGGAGAAGCAGGCGCTCGAGTTCCCGGAGACCGCGTTCTTCATGCCGATGGCGAATGCGCTTCTCGGCCTCGACGTCGCCACGCTTGGTCAGGCGCGTGAGGTGATGGCGACCGCGAAGTCGCTTTTGACCGAGGAGCCATCCGAAAAGCTGTGGCTGCCGTATCTGCCGGGCGCGCTGGATGCGGGCGCCGCCACACTGCTCGCCGAAGAAGTGCTGATGGCGCTTCGCTATCTCGATGGCGAGCTGCCCCAGGAGGGCTGGCATGGGTTCATCTCCGACACCATCCTGCGAACCCTCGGCATCCAGCTCGTGGACGGCCGCCTGCCCGGATTCGCGGCGATCGTCGGCGCGGCTCCGGACACCGAGACCGCGGTGCGCGTGATCCGCGAGTTGCAGAAGCGCAACATTCTCGCTTTCCTGGTCGGCAATCACAACGGTCAGACGATGCGGGACCAGTTGATCGAGGCGAAGATACTCCCTGCCGACGCGTCAGAAACCGAGGACGGCGACTTGAAGAAGGCCTGGTGGGGTCGCTATATCGTTCCTCTCGGGCCGGATACGGAGTCGCTGATCTTCGCGCTGAACTGGGCGATACGCGGCGCGCTGACGTTCGGAGGCCATCAGAAGGGAGACTGGGAGAAGTGCCTGAAATACTGCCGGGACCGCATCTTCGCATTCGGGCTGGGGCTCGGAGACCTGGATGACCTGAAGTACGCCAGCGGCGCGGGCGCAATCGTGATGGGATTCCCGGTAGTCGCAGACACTCCGGGTCCGGAGATCCGACCGACCGGGGTGACGACCTATGAGGAGCTGGTGCGGGAACTCGACTACGACCGCATCGTCGAGACATGCGTCGAGGTGCGCGGGGTGAAGGTTACCGTCTCGAAGATCGACATTCCGGTGCCCGTTGCCGCGGCGTTTGAGGGCGAAACGGTTCGCAAGGATGACATGCAGGTGCAATTCGGTGGCAAGTACAGCGCCGCGTTCGAGTACCTGCGCATGCGCGCACTGGATGAGGTCGAGGACGGGAAGGTCGAGCTCGTCGGCAAGGATTGCGACGCGGTCGATCTTGGAGGCGCGATGCCTCTGGGCATTCTGATCGAAGTTGCCGGGCGCAAGATGCAGGAGGACTTCGAACCGATCCTCGAACGCCAGGTACATACGTTCATCAACCATGCCATGGGCGTGTTCCACATGGGCCAGCGGAACCTGAACTGGGTCCGCATCAGCAAGGATGCCTTCAAAGCCGGGCTGCGTTTGAAGCACTTCGGAGAGCTCCTGCGGAGCGAGTATCTGCAGAAGTTCCCGGCGCTGGTAGACAAAGTACAGGTGAAGATATTCACGGACGAAGCGCAGATGGTGCCGCTGCTGGAACAGGCACGCGTGGTGTGGCAACATCGAGATGCTCGTGTTGCAGGGATGACGGATGAAAGCGTCGACACGTTCTACTCCTGTACTCTGTGCCAGTCCTATGCTCCGAATCACGTGTGCATCATCAGCCCCGAGCGGCTGGGTCTCTGCGGCGCCTACAACTGGCTCGACGGCCGCGCTGCGTACGAGATCAACCCGGCCGGCGCGAACCGCCCGGTCTCCAAGGGGCGCACCATCGATCCTGCCAGGGGTCAGTGGGAGGACGTCAACGAGTTCGTGAACGTGACCTCGAACAGGAGCGTGGAGCGATTCAACGCCTACTCGCTGATGGAGGACCCGATGACGTCGTGCGGGTGCTTCGAGTGCATCTGTGCGATCCTGCCGGACTTGTCGGGATCGGCGCGGGGCGTGATGATCGTGAACCGGGAGTATCCGGGGATGACGCCGTGCGGCATGGCGTTCACGACGCTCGCGGGAAGCGTGGGCGGAGGCCTGCAGACCCCGGGCTTCCTGGGAATAGGGCGGCTGTACATTGTAAGCCGGAAGTTCATCTTCGCCGAGGGCGGCTTGGCGCGCATCCTGTGGATGCCCAAGGAGCTGAAGGAAGCGCTGGCCGACCGGATCAAGGTGAGGGCCGAGGAACTCGGCCTCGATGGGTTCATCGACAAGATTGCGGATGAGACCATCGCGACCGGAATCGAAGAGCTGACGCCGTGGCTGGAGTCAGCGAAACACCCGGCGCTGGAGATGGAACCGCTGCTGTAAACGCGCACCGGAGGAAAGCCGTGGCCCTGACAGGCATAGACATTTTCAAGCAGCTCCCCAAAACGAACTGCCGCGAGTGCGGACAGCCCACCTGCTTAGCCTTCGCCATGAAGTTGGCGCAGAAGCAGGCATCTCTCGACCAGTGCCCACACGTGTCTGAGGACGCGAAAGCGGCCCTGGCCGGCGCCTCCGCGCCGCCGATCAAGCTGGTGACGATCGGCGCCGGCGACCGGAAACTCGAGATCGGTAACGAAACGGTGCTGTTCCGGCACGAGGAAACGTTCCATCACCCGACCGGGATCGCGATCACGCTCGACGCCGGCCTGCCGGAGGCGGATTTGGCCCAGCAGATGAAAGAGGCCGCGGCGACGGGGTTCGAGCGAGTCGGGCAGACGCTCTGCCTGAACGCCGTGGCGCTGAAGGGCAAGGGTGACGCGCTCGTTAGAGCGGCGCGCGTGGCGGCGGAGAACTCCGAACTGCCAATCGTGCTCATGAGTGAGGACGCGGCGGTGATGGGCCAGGCGCTGGCCGCGTGCGCGGCGAAGCGGCCGCTTCTCTACGCGGCCACCGAGGAGAACGTCGAGGCGATGGCCGCGCTGGCGAAGCAGCATTCGTGCCCATTGGCCATACGCGGCGCCGGCCTGTCCTCGCTCGTCGAGCTGTCAGAGAAGGCGCAAGCGGCGGGAGCCACGGACCTGGTACTCGACTCGGGGGCGCGGCAGGTGAGCGAAGTGCTGGCGAATGAAACCGCGATCCGGCGCGCGGCGGTGAGGAAGCGATTCCGGCCGCTCGGGTTTCCCACTATCGCGTTCGCCTCGAGCGACGGGGATGGGGCTCGCGTCTTCCTTGCCGGCACGCAGATCATGAAGTACGCGGGAATGGTGGTCGTTGACGGGCTCACAGCGCCGGAGATGCTGGCGCTGCTGACTTTGCGTCAGAATGTTTTCACCGATCCCCAGAAGCCCATCCAGATCCAGGAGGGGCTGTATACCATCGGCGTACCGACGGATACGTCGCCGGTGCTCGTCACCACCAACTTTTCGTTGACGTACTTCACGGTCGAGAGCGATGTCGAGGCGAGCCGGATGCCGGCCTGGGTGGTGGTGGTCAACACCGAAGGCACCTCCGTTCTGACCGCCTGGGCCGCGGAGAAGTTCACCGCGGAGATCATCGCCAAGAACGTGCAGAGCTCCGATGTCGGGAGCAAAGTGAAGCATCGGAAGCTCATCATCCCCGGTCACGTGGCAGTGCTGAGCGGCAAGCTCGAAGAGGAACTCGCGCAGGAATGGAAGGTGCTCGTCGGGCCGAGGGAATCCTCTGGCATCCCGGCATTCCTGCGGAATACCTGGCAGGCATGAGTCGCAGCGACGGATGAACAGCTATATCGTCGTCTTCCAGCCCGATGGAGTATGCATTGAGGTTGAGTCCGGAAGAACGCTGCTCGAAGCCGCTGCCGCGGCCGGAGTAGCCATTGACTCGGCCTGCGGCGGTCAGGGCGCCTGCGGGAAATGCAGGGTTGTCGTGACCCTGGGCCGCCCCGGCGGCCCATCGGGCAATCAGCTCTCGCGGGCGGAGCTCCAGCAGGGCATGGTGCTCGCGTGCCAGGCGAAGGTGGAAGACGACCTCGTCGTCGAGATCCCGCTGGAGTCGCAGCGAACCGACCTGCAGATCCTCACATCGGAAGCCAGTGCCAAAGGGATATCCACCCAGGATGATGTTCCCCTGGCGCGCGCCGTCGCCATTCACGTGTCCGAGCCGAAGTTCGGCGATGAAGAGGAAGGCGATGCGGAGCGTCTGTTGGATGCGGTGAGCGCCTGCTGCCGGAGCAGTTTCGAGGAGTTCCAGATAGGTCTGTCGGCGCTCCGCTCCCTGCCTGCCCTGGCGCGACATGAGACGGACCTCAGTGCCGTGATCGCCGACTTCGATGGCCGAGGCCAGGTCATTGGCCTGTCGCCCTACGCAGGGGCTGCGTACGGGCTCGCCGTCGATATCGGCACTACCACTGTGGTCGTGTATCTGGTGGATCTGAACAGCGGGCGGTTCCTGACGTCGTGCGCTCACCTCAACGACCAGGTAAGCTCCGGCGAGGACGTCATTTCTCGCATCATCTACGCGCAGGAACGCGGGAGCGGTCGCGCAGAGCTGCGCGATGCGGTGCGGCAGACGATCGACCGCTGCCTGTCGCGCGCGGCCGAGGAGTATGATGTCGCATCTGAGCAGGTAGTGGCGGCCGCGTGCGTCGGGAATACCGTGATGACGCACCTGCTGCTCGACATCGACCCCTCCGGCATCCGCAGAGACCCATATGTTCCGGCCGTGCGCGCTCTGCCGACGTTGCTCGGGCGTGAGGTCGGGCTGCGGATCAACCCGTACGCTCCCGTCTACATCGCGCCCTGCGTGAGCAGCTACGTGGGCGGGGATGTCACCGCTGGTGTGCTCGCCACAGGCATGGCCGATTCGCCGAGACTAACGCTGTTTGTGGACCTCGGCACGAACGGTGAAATCGTCGTTGGCAACCAGGACTGGCTGGTATGCTGCTCGTGTTCGGCCGGTCCCGCGTTCGAGGGGTCGGGTATGGAGTACGGGATGTACGCCACAGTCGGCGCAATGGAGCGGATCACGCATGACGTCGCGGCCGACCGCGTCAGGTACCGTACGATCAGCGGTGCGAAGCCTCGCGGCATCTGCGGGTCGGGGCTTGTGGACGCGCTGGCCGAGCTACTCCGGAGTGGGGTGATCGACCGAGCGGGCCGCATCAACCTCGGCTTCTCGAGTCCGAGAGTGCGAGTGCGCGACGAGCGGCCCGAATTCGTGCTGGTCTGGGGCGAGGAGATTGGGCGCGAACACGATATCTCACTCGGTGAGGATGACATCCAGAACCTGATCCGCTCGAAATCCGCAGTCTACGCCGGCGTCGCCACGCTGCTCGAGACGCTGGGGCTCGAGACCGGCCAGATAGAGCGTGTGCTGCTGGCGGGGGGATTCGGCAACTACATCGACGCCGGGAATGCGGTAACTATAGGACTGCTGCCCGACATCCCGCTCGACCGTATCCAGTTCGTGGGCAATACCGCCATTGCCGGCGCCCGAATGCTGCTCCTATCGCGCAGCGCACGACGGGGGGCATACGAGCTGGCGAAGCGCATGACGAACTTCGAGTTGAGCACGACGCGCGGCTACATGGACCGGTACGTCTCCGGGCTGTTCCTGCCGCACACGGACCTGTCACTGTTCCCGTCTGTGGCGAAGCATCTGGAGGTGGAGGTGTGACCCCTTCGCTCTACCTCGTGTCGGTGAACCCGTTTGCCGGCAAGTCACTTGCTGCGCTCGCGATCGGCCTACACCTGAGGGAGGCGGGCATCCGCGTCGGGTACTTCAAGCCCGTGGGCACGCTGCCGCACACAGTACGCGGGGTGACGACGGACGAGGACGCGTTCTTCATCAGCGAGCGCCTGAACCCGGATGCCCCGCTCGACGCGCTCTGCCCAGTGCTGCTGACGCCGGAATTCATGAGCCGCGCCCTCAATGGCGAGTTGGCCGAGCTGCGGGCGCGGATACGTGAGTCGTACGCTCGCGTGGCGGCCGGGCGTGACGTGGTGATCGTCGGCGGCGTCGGCACGCTGTCACGCGGGTCGCTGCTCGGCTTGTCGGCGCCCGCAATAGCCGAACTGCTTGGCTCCAAGGTCCTTGTGCTGGCGAAATTCGTCTCCCAGGCATCGGCGGAGGAAGTGCTGCTGGCTCGCCGACTACTTGGCGATCAGTACGCCGGCACCATCTTCAACTTCGTTGGCCCATCTGAGGAGGAGACGCTGCGTGGAGATATGGAGCGCTACCTCGAAGCACACGGCACGCCGGTGCTGGGTGTGATCCCGCGCGACGAGCTGTTGAGCGGCATCACGGTCCGAGAGCTTGTCGAGCACCTTCCTGCAAAAATGCTCTGCTGCGACAAGGCGCTGGACGAGTTGGTTCTTCATTTCGTGATCGGCGCGATGGGCGTGGCGAGTGCGGCCCGCTATTTCCGGCAGCTCGGCGATAAGGCAGTGATCACCGGCGGCGACCGCGCCGATATCCAGCTTGCCGCGCTGCAGACCCCCACGAAGGCGATCATACTGACCGGCAATATCTACCCGAGCGCGGTCATCACTCGGCGCGCGCAGCAGCTTGGTGTGGCGCTGCTGCTTGCGCCGCACGATACGCTGACCACCGTTGAGCGCGTCGAGCAGATTGCTGGCCGCCTGCGGGTACGAGGAAGTGCGAAAGTGGAACGGGGGCGCGCGCTGTTCGAGAAACACGTCGACCTGGAGCGGATCCGAGCGGTGATCGGCCTGGATGGTCCGCCGGGCGCACCATCGGTGACGCCGGCAACTGAGAGAGCTCAGACTACCTGAAGAGGGATGTCCCATGCCATTTGAACTGCCAGTAGAGAAGTGGACGGGGGGAGTGAACGCGGTGACCATCGGGGCCGCGCCGGCGCAAGGCGGCACGCGCGGCTCGGTCGTCACCGTCGGGGGAGATACGGGGCTGCCGTTCCTGCATTTCGAAGGGAAGACGCCCCACCGGCCCGTGGTCGCGATGGAGGTGACGGACGTCGCGCCGCCCGAACTGCCTCCACCGATGATGGAGGCGTTTGGTGACGTCTGCACAGACCCCGCGGCGTGGGCACACAAGGCCGCCACAGACTACCACGCGGATCTGATCTGTCTTCGCCTCTCCGGCTCGCATCCCGATCGCGAGAACCGATCACCAGATGAGTGCGCACAGGTCGTGAGGGCTGTGCTCGGAGCCGTCACCGTCCCGCTCATCATCTTCGGCTCTGGCCACGCCGACAAGGACAACGAGGTCATGCCCCGGGTGAGTGAAGTCGCCAAGGGTGAGAACTGCCTGCTGGGGACCGCGACCCAGGACAATTACAAGACCATCACGGCGGCCTGCCTCGCCGATGGGCACAAGCTCATCACGGAGGCGCCTCTGGACATCAACATCCAGAAGCAGGTGAACATCCTGGTCTCCGACGCCGGCATGGATCTATCCCGCATCGTCATGTACCAGGCCACGGGCGGCCTCGGGTACGGCATGGAATACGCGTACTCGATCATGGAGCGAACCAGGCTGGCGGCGCTCTCCGGCGATCGCATGCTTTCCATGCCGATGCTGGCTTTGCTCGGAAACGAGTGCTGGAAGGTGAAAGAGGCGCGTCTGCCCGAAGATGAGGCGCCGATGTGGGGGCCGGCCGCGGAGAGAGGCGTTCTGTGGGAAGCGACGACGGCCGCGTGCTTCCTGCACGGCGGCGCCCATATCTTCGTGATGTGGCACCCGCGCGCGGCTCAGCAACTGCGAGCGATGGTAGATTCTCTTATGAGCGAGGTGATCTAGCCCATGTACGCTATCGGCGAACGCATCAACGGGATGTTCAGGTCGGTCGGCGCCGCAATCCGCGAGAAGAACCCGCAGGCGATTCAGGAGTTGGCAAAGCGCCAGCTCGCCGCGGGGGCGGACGCGCTCGATGTGAACGTCGGGCCCGCGGCTGTGGACCCGCTGGAAGCGATGGAATGGCTGGTGAAGACCATACGCGAGGTGACGGATGCCCCCCTGGCTATCGATACTACGAAACCGGACGTCATGAGGCGCGGGCTCGAAGTGGCGGGACCGGGCTCGATCATCAACTCGACCAAGGGACAGCAGGAACAGCTCGACATCTTCATCCCGATGGCGGCGGAACTGCAGGCGTCGGTGATCGCGCTCACCATCGATGAAAGTGGTATCCCGCGCGACGCGAACGGTCGCAGCGAAATCGCGCTGCGAGCAGTCGCTTCGGCAATGGAGCACGGGCTCGAACCGGACAGGCTGATGGTCGATGCAGTTATCCTCCCGGCGAATGTGGCGCAGCCCACGGCGGTGCAGGTGTTGGAGGCGATTCGCACCGTCAAGTTGCTCTCGGACCCGCCGCCGAAGACCATCCTCGGACTCAGCAACGTCTCGCAGGGAACGACGCAGCGCCCGCTGATCAACCGCACCTACCTCGTGATGGCGCTGGCGTGCGGCCTGGATGCGGCGATTCTGGATGTGCTGGATACCGAGATGATGGATGCGATGATCACCGCCGAACTGCTCCTGAATCGCGCCGTGTACTGCGATGACTTCCTGAGGGCATATCGATCCTGAAGGGGCGCTAAGGAATCGGCTGTGGTCCGTGTCGAGGTCGTTCACGTCGGGGGGCGATATGCTGAACGCGTGATCGCGCATCTGTCCGCCATGTCGCCGGGCAATGTGACCGCGTTCCAGGTGCCCCGAGCGCTGCCGCCGGTGCTCGATGATCCCTCCGAGTTCCTTCCCGCAGGCGTCGGTGGAGCTGAAGTCATCATCGCCATCAATGTCCATCCGGAACTCCTCCTCGAGATTCCGGAACGCGCCAAGGGCGGAGCGATGCGCGCGCTCATCGCGCCCATCGAGGATCCCGGCTGGATCAAGCCGGGCCTGCAGCGCCAGGTGACGCTCGCCTGCGCCCGGCACGGGATCGAGTCGGCGTTCCCGAAACCGTTCTGCGCGCTGGAGCCCAATACGCCAGCGATCGCGGAGTTCTGCGAGCAGTTAAACGTCGGCATACCGGTATTCAACGTCCGGGTTGAGAGCGGCCGTGTGGCGGCCGTTGAGGTTATCCGCGGCTCCCCCTGCGCTCTGACTGCCTTCGTCGCGGAGCAACTCGTGGGCCTGCCGGCCGATGAGCTGCTGGCCAAGAAGGCAGGTGAACTCCACCACGCCTACCCGTGCCTGAGTTCGATGGCCATGGACCCGGACACGGGCGACACCATCATGCACGCGTCTCTATCGCTGATCGTCAGCCGTGTTGCAGACGCGCTCCAGAGAGCCACTGCGCGCACTGATGGCGGCAGCTAGCTGCCAGCGTCCGCAAAGTGTTCCGACGGGGCGCCGGCCGACCTCAGTGCGGCGGCTCGGTGTTTACCGGCTCGTTGATAACGACGCGCTCGAATGGCAGAGAGCGGTTCATCTTGGGGATGGCGTGCTCCAGAGCGATCCTCACCGGGCCGAGCTGCTTCCACTTCTCCCACAGCACCACGACCGGGGCGGGATTGTGAAGAACCATCACGTCAGTGCGAACCAATTCGCCTTTCGGCGTGACGTACAGAGTCCAGAGCGTTCTGTTCTCTGCCTTATTCTGACCTGAGTACGCGGTGAATCCCTGCAGTTTGCCGTACTTTCCTTCTTCGACCGGTGGCGCCGGATCGAGACGGACGGCCTGGTTCTCTATGAGTAGCGGCAGGAACATCCAGTAGCGGTCATTGTCGATGCTGTCGTTGACGCGCCGCAGCAGCCGCGCGTTCTCTGCATCTGTCTGAGGCTTACCGTCAATGTACACTGTCCCTTGCAGGCGCGGGTAGTGGTCGAAGATCGCCACCAACCGCTTGCCCTTGGGGACGTTGGGATCGGGAGCCCAGCGGTCGCCGGCCGCTTTGTTCCAGAACGGCGTCTTCGCGAAATCCGCGAGACTGATCTCGTACTTCCAGACGCCCTTCTCGCGATCGTAGGTGTGATGGTGGACCGCCCTGGTCCTCGTCTTCGGATCCACGGAGACGAAGTCGAATGAGAGGGTGCGGACCTTGTCGAGCGCGCCGGCTCCTCCTGCGAACGCAACGACCTTCTGACGGAGTTGGACTACGGAGGGTGAGGGCGCCGGCGTCGCCGCGAAGGCTAGCGCCAAGGTCAGACACATGCCAAACGCGGCCAGCCACGGAGCGACCACGGATCGATATCGTAGCATCACGTGCCTCCTGTGTCGAAATCCCACACGTCATAGTTTCCCAGCGGTGAGAGGAACGCGATGTGCTGCGAGAGAGACAGGTAGAGCGCGTGTGAGTCCAACGCGTCACAGGCGGTATGACAGCTCCCAAAGGCATCGGGCGAGGGAACTCACCGTTCCCTCGCCCGATCACACCAACTACTTTTTCTTTCCGGCTTTCTTCGCGGCCTTCTTCTTCGCTGGCATCTTGAGTACACCCCTTTCCGCGTACCGCGTGTGCCATCAAGTCGGCGGCGCGTGTCCCCGAACCCGGGTCCTATACAGAGCAGCAGGCCAGTTGATCGATGAGCCGCCTCCGTGGCTATTCGCGCGCGTCCACGCGACGAATCTGTTTGCAGTATGCCACACAACGCGTACTCTTTCACACGATTCGCGCGCCCGATCCACACTCATGCTGGCTGGTATGAAGAGACGGCAACCCGCCGCCGGCGTGCTGACCTATGGCAAAAATCTTCGGCGATGATTGCACGCTCGGCGGATTCCAGGTATAGTAGTATCGGTGTCCACTCAGGGCACGAAAGTCTAGAAGGTTCGTATCTTCGGGGTGAGGGACGTTCGTAGGCCGATCTCCGTAGCCGCGACGCTTTCGGAAAGGAGACCGGTCGTATGATCAAAGGCACCGTCAAGTGGTTCAAGGACGACAAGGGTTTCGGTTTCATCGAGACCGCCGAGG